>NZ_CAMLHF010000001.1 GCF_946479715.1 uncultured Pedobacter sp.
TGGTCAAAGATTTCGGCCCCGGTAAACTCCAGATTTATCCAGGTCACCAGATAGTTGAAATAGGTCTTGTTCGTCTTTATCGCATTACTGGCAATCAGAAATATCTGGACCTTGCAAAGTTTTTCCTGGATGTAAGGGGACCTAAGGGTGATGCATATAATCAGGCAAATGCCAAAGTTATAGACCAGCGTACTGCTGTTGGACATGCGGTACGGGCAACTTATATGTATACAGGGATGGCTGATGTGGCCGCATTGACCGGCGATCAGAACTATCTTAATGCCATAGATAAGATCTGGGAAGACGTGGTTTATAAAAAACTGTACATCACCGGAGGTATTGGAGCTACGGGTGCAGGAGAGGCATTTGGAGAAGCTTATCAATTGCCAAATATGTCTGCCTATGCAGAAACTTGTGCTGCCATTGCTAATATCTATTGGAATAGCAGAATGTTTCAGTTGCATGGTGATGCCAAATACATGGATGTTTTAGAGAGAACACTTTACAATGGTTTACTTTCGGGTGTATCTTTAAGTGGCGATCGATTCTTTTACCCAAACCCTCTGGCTTCGATGCACCAACATCAACGCAGTGCGTGGTTTGCCTGTGCCTGCTGTATTTCTAATATGACTCGTTTTTTGCCTTCGGTACCGGGCTATGTTTATGCACAGAATAACAATGACCTCTATGTGAACTTATTTATGAGTAATACAGCTGATGTTAATCTTAAAGCAACTAAAGTTACGCTTACTCAAACAACAGGCTATCCGTGGAACGGGAAAGTAGAGATCATCATCAAACCGGAGAAATTATCCACATTTGCGCTCAATATTCGGATTCCGGGCTGGGCTGCTCAGTCGCCTGTACCAGGTGATCTGTATACTTATATGGATCAGGCTAAGTCACACTTCAAATTACTGCTGAACGGAAAGCCGGCAGTTTATAAAATGGTCAAGGGTTATGCCGTTGTGGAGCGTCAATGGAAAAAAGGAGACCAACTTATACTCGATCTGCCAATGGAAGTTCAGAAGGTGATTGCCAATACGAAGGTAAAAGATGATGTTGGCAGATTTGCTTTCCAGCGTGGACCAATTGTATACTGTCTTGAGGGGCAAGACAACAAAGACGGGCTGGTTCAAAATATCATGGTCGATAAAGATGCCAAAGCTACTACAGCATTTAATAAAGAAAAATTAAACGAAATTCAGGAAATCTCAGTTGAAGGAACAGGTACTAAAAGACAAGTTAACTCCGACGAATTGGTTCAGGTAAAACAAAAAGTTACCGCAATTCCATATTATGCCTGGGCTAATCGCGGATCAAGTGATATGACTGTTTGGATTCCTTACGAGGCTTCCTCGGCCAGACCACAGCCTGCACCAACTATTGCCTCTTTAAGTAAAGTGAGTTCTTCATTAAATAACCCGCGTTTGCTGGAAGCAATCAAAGATCAATATGAGCCTGCCGATTCAAAGGATACCAATTATCCATATTTGCATTGGTGGCCAAAAAAGAATACGACCGAATATGTACAATATGATTTTTCTGAAAACCACACAGTTTCAGAATCCGGAGTTTACTGGTATGACGATGGACCATGGGGCGGTTGCAGGATTCCGCTTTCATATAAGGTAATGTTTTTGAAAGATGGCGCTTGGATACCCGTTGAAATATTAAGTGATTCGGGAATCGCTAAAGACCAGTTTAATATTCTTAAATTTAAACCTGTAAATACCAAAGCCTTGAAACTTGAAGTTCAGCTACCGGTGGAGCAATCTTCGGGTATTCATGAATGGAAAGTGAAATGATGAGCAGAATTTTATTTCTTCTATTATTTATTGGAGAAATATGCTTTGCTCAGCGTAAAACACATAATACACCTGGCTCAGGGAATCCCATTGTGCCGGGATATTTTGCTGATCCAACCATAAAGAAATTTGGAGATACCTATTACCTTTACGCTACTACTGATGGAAATGGAGGTGGCTTCGGTCCGTCTCAAGTCTGGATTTCCAAAGATTTTGTAAACTGGAGTTTGCAGGATATGAACTGGCCTACTACACATCATTACTGGGCGCCTGATGTGACACAGGCAAGGAAACTGGCACTTTCCCACTCATATCTGAACACCTACAGTTAATATCCAAACTGGCCATATGGAGTTGATGTGTAAATTGTTGTTAGCCAGTTAGATAATAGTCTTATATTCAATTAATCTGTGTATTTTAGATAGCCTAATTCCAGTAGGATTTTCTGGAAGGCACTATCAATTATTAAAACTGACAATTAATAGGGAAAAAATGGAACACCAAACTAATCAGCCATCGCCTGAAAACATTATGAAAATTGGAACGGGCTTTTGGGCCTCAAAAATTCTTTTGACCGCTGTGAGTTTTCAATTATTCACCAAGCTTGCGGAAAAGAAAACTATGAAAGCCAGGGATGTCAAAGAAATTTTAGGGCTTCAGTGCACAGACAGGAATGTGTATGATTTTTTAGATGCGTTAACTGTATTTGGTTTTTTAACGCGAGAAGGCATTTTGGATACAGCCATTTATTCAAATGCCATAGACGCAGATACATTTTTAGACATAAATAAACCATCATATATTGGAGGTATCCTTGAAATGATGAACAATCGTTTATATGGATTTTGGGGTAATTTAGAGGAGGGCTTGCTTACCGGGCTTCCTCAAAACGAAGCCAAAAGAAGTGAGGATTTTTTTGGTTTAATATATAAGGACCCTGAAAAATTAAAAGAATTTACTAATGCAATGACTGGCATTCAAATGGGTAATTTTATGACCTTTGCTCAAAAATTTGAGTTTCAAAAATATAATACACTAGTTGATATAGGCGGTTCGGCCGGGTTGCTTTCGCTTATGGTTGCAAAGTATAATCCTCATATGCATTGTACAAGTTTTGACCTGCCGCCGGTTGAGCCTATTGCAAACGCTACCATCCAGCAATTCGGACTATCAGATCGTGTAAAAGCCGCGAGCGGCGACTTCTTTACCATGCCAATACCCAATGCAGAGATTGTTGTAATGGGAAATATCCTGCACGATTGGGACGAAGAAAATAAAATTTCATTAATGAAAAAAGCTTATGATGCACTCCCCGACAATGGGGCATTTGTAGCCATTGAAGGTATCATAGATGATGAAAGAAAGCAAAACGTTTTTGGTATGATGATGAGTTTAAATATGCTGATTGAAACAGGAACAGGATTTGATTACACATTTGCCGATTTTAACAGGTGGGCTAATATTGTCGGATTTAGAACCACTGCACTTCTTTCATTAGCGGGGCCATCAAGCGCAGCAATAGCCTACAAATAAAACCGCGTTAGTATTACTCACCAAGAGAAAAATTAAACCACTTAATGCTCCGATGTGTTCATTTTCGAGCACTGATGTATGGTTTCGTACGGGATTCATGCATCGTAGGTGTATTTTAAAGATAAGTGCCAGCTCACAAGCTGTTTCCATTTGATAATTATAAATCAAACTAAGAGGGAACGCTTACGCTGAATAGGATTTAAATTTGATTTTATGCAGTGAGCACAAGTTTGCATTTAGGACAAATGAAAGTCGAATGAAATTTTGTTATATTAGGAACAATCAAAAAATTAAATGTTATGAAAAAAATATTTGTACTGTCTCTAATTGTGACTTTGTTTACCTCAGCAACTTTATCTGCTCAGGACAAACCTAAAGAAGATAAAAGTAAACGGCCGAGTCCGCCTGCAATCGCTAAAGGAACGACTAAATCAGGCACAGCAATTACGATCGATTACAGTGCACCTTCTGTAAAAGGTCGTACTGTAGGTAAAGAAATCGCACCGTTTGACGGTAAAGTTTGGCGAACCGGAGCAAATGAGGCCACTATTTTTGAAGTGACTAAAGATGTAACCATTGACGGAAAAGCTTTACCTGCCGGAAAATATTCATTGCATTCCATTCCCGGCGCCTTGGACTGGGTGTGGATCTTTAATAAGACCGCAAACCCAGCGGGTCCTTATGAATACAAAGAAGCAAATGACGTCATTCGCGTAAATGCTAAAACCGGAAAAGCAAAAAGCTTCGTGGAAAAAATGACTTTTACTATCGATAAATCAGGTAAGGTTGTTTTAGAATGGGGCGATATTTCGGTGCCGTTTAATGTAAAATAAAATCAAGAGTTTTTTTGCCTGCCTACTGTAAAATGATTAGGCAGTGGGTCAGAAGTATTAGGATGGGAGGCGCCATAAACGTAATTGGCGCCTTCTTTTTTATAGACTTTTGCGCTGATCTTTCAGATCTGAGAATAATTCTTTGAGGTCCACATGTATTAATGCCGAAATGCTCAGTTATGGAGGCTTTGATGGCAAACAATCCAATTGCTGGAAATCTGGCAATTCGTTAAGAGAAAAGAAAGAATCAGGATGCTAAAGAAGTCAATTTATCCTGCTAAAAGATTTCGGAGCTCAGATCCAGAGTATCTCCTCTTCCAAAGGCTCATTAAACGTTTGGAGATAACGAAACAAAGAAACGATTGGCGCTGTTAAAGCGACCACCACAAATACAATTACCACAGTGTTTATTCTCATCTTAAAAAACTTAAATTAAAAAGCTCTGACATCCATCTGAGCTTTTTATGATCAACTAAACCTAAACGTATTAAATACTAACCAAATATTTATGCAGCAAAGCTAAAGTCCTCTTGTTAAACCTGTGTTAAGTTTTTGCTATATGTTACCCTGCGACCCAAAACATAACATGAACTGACCAATGAGTTAAAACCAGTTGCCTTAATTGCCTTTAATTCGTAAGATTAGATTTTAACATGGAAAAAACACAAGTAAAGATCAGCTCAGACCTGCAAAAATTCATAGATAAGTTTGAGCCGAACAAATTTAAGCTGATGGCCAAAGGGATCGAAATCAGGGGTATCAATGACATGCACCGGAACATCAGGCAAGCCAAAGACCTCATCGAAAGACTGGAACTTAACCTGATTGTATTCCACAATGCAGAAATGCTGAGTTACGGTGGCTTTGAAGTCAACAACCGTTGACAAGCGATACAAAAAAGGTCCCGATCAATGTTATCGGGGCCTTTTGAAATAAACAAAAGTGAATTCTTTAAACGCTTAGTGTTTAGATACGAAATCCTGCCTTTCGTCGTTCCAGATCAGCTTGTCAATCTGCCACTTGACAATTAGACCGAAGCGTGATGTCGGCTTCTCTAGTTTTTGTGTGATAATCGTGTTTTTACCATCAGATCGTAATGCAATCATTCCGTAAGTAGAAACAAGCCGTTGTTTTTCTTTATCTGTTTTAACTTTAATCATTTCCAGTGTTAGGTATTCTGGCGATGACCGTGAAAGCTCTGTGCTGTAGATCAGCGGCCGGTCACCTCTGCTGTACTTTCCAATGGCACCGAGTGTTTCAGGTCTCGGATGACAGAAAGATTCCTCGTCTCCACTGGAAATTACCGTTGCAATTGGATTCAATACACGTAGGAATTCATTGGTGATGTCATGACTTCCGTGGTGACAGGATTTGGCTACATCGCAGCCAAGAATAGGACGACAGACTTCTACAACAGCATCAATTTGTTTTTGGATCTTGGCTTTTGCCTGTTCCGTCTTTGCCTTCTCCAGACTTGCTTTCAATACTTCCAGTTCCTGACCACTGTACTGAGACATGATGAAATCCGCAGATTTCGAATTCAGGTCACCGCCCAAAAGTACTTTGAGCTTTCCGATATGTGCCATTATCACCACAGAATGCCCGTTTTTTGTTTTACCGACATCATCAGCAAACCAGCGCAGCGCATATTGTTCGCTCCCCGCTATCGTTACCTTTTCAGCAATCGGCGCCAGGACTTCTAGTTTTAATTGCCCGTCATCATATATAATTTTTTCTTCACCAATAATTTTATATAGCCCGTCGATCTTTATATCCTTGTTTGTACTTAAGGTATCGGACAGCAATTGCTGGTACTTACTTTTTTTATCAGCCTTGTCCATGATGGTGGTCAGTTTCTTCTTGGTATCGGTAAAATCCGTTAGATATTTGACACCATTAAAGACAGCCGAATCCCCGAGCGAGCTTCCTGGCCTTTGAATAATGGTGTTGTGATAGATTTGCTTAAATGGAAGTTTCCTCTTGAGGCCATCAGTGGGGTTCGCGAATAGCTTTCCAAAACCTTTGAAGTGATCCTCATCTGAATGACTGATGATTGCCGAGAAAGAGGGGAGCGGTTTTGAAATCCCTTTTAAGTTAAATCGCCAACGTAAAAACCTATACATATTATCGGTTTCCCCGGCATCAATGATGATGTGCTCATCATTTGGTGTAGCCACATGGCAACCGTCACCCTGCCCGATGTCTACAAAATTGATTTCCAGTACCCTGTTCGGCTGAATATCAGATAACAACATCCAACCGTCTTCCTGCCGGGAGTGCACGTTGACCCAAATTTTGCCTTCATGGACTTTCGAGTGTTCCGGTTCCCATTTTTTAGATGCGGAAGCTCTTGGGGGAGAAATGTAGTCTCCGAATATCAAATGTTGAATACTTTTTACGCCAGGACTTTTATAGATTCTGGCTTCAGGGAATACAGCAAAACCGTGACCCTGTTTTTGAAGAGAGGTAAATTCCATGTTAATTCAGAATAAGTAACTAACTTACTGAATATCAATTGGTAAATCAAGTTGTTTTTTTAATTCTAATCAAAAACGAAAAAGCCTGCTATCTTACGATTTGCAGGCTTTTCATTTTTCTCTGGCGGAGAGCGAGGGATTCGAACCCCCGGACCTATGACAGTCAACAGTTTTCAAGACTGCCGCATTCGACCACTCTGCCAGCTCTCCGCGACAAAAGTACAAACTCAAATCGATTCTGCAAACTCAGATTCACATATATTTCATATTAAATTAATATGGAGTATATGTGAATACCTAATTCATTGAGCTACAACTTTTTTATAACCAGTGAGCCTGAAAGCAAAAGTTGAGCAGTTGTGAAAAAGGATTAGATAGGGGGTAGAAAGACGAGAATATCATGTCGCCCTAATTTTAGTTTTGATTCAGAATTGATGACTTTTCTTTACAATATGGTCTCGATCAGCGAATATTATCCTCTCGGTTTCTGTACAATTTTATTCTAAATCAATCAAATAGTGTATATATTAGACATTTAGATACGAAGCTCTTCTATTTGGCGAAAAATGACTTTCAATATTAAAACATTTCAATGGAACCCCTTATCATCAGGAAAGCAGCGTTAAACCTATACCTTGGATTGCTGCTGTCAATATTATCTGTACTCTTTTTTATCTATATTTTTTATGGGGAGTTTACAATTGTAGCGGTAGGCATCATTGCTGTTTTTAGTATATTCCCTGTATGGCTGTTTATTTATGCACTTCGCGAGCTCATTAATAAAACACCTCATCTTACTTTTACGGAAGATAAACTGATCGTTAAAAATCGAGATACTTACAATTGGGAAAACATTGCGGACTTTGCATTCAGCATAGAAGAAGTGGGACGTGACAATGCAGGGAGCATTTATAAAAATTACATTACCCTATCCTTAAAGGACGGTACCTCAGCGAAAATTCCGGTATCCCATCTGGACAGGAAGGCAGATGAAATCCTGTATTTGCTTAAGCAATATAAGCGGGAATCAGATGATGCAAAAAGGCAATCTATAGAATAAAGTTTTAAATCTCTGCCTGATGACTCTGGATCATAATGGAATGAAATTAATGCTACCCTTTATACTCCTGATGGCTTGTGCTGACATTAAATCAACAGGCAAGCAAATAGGGGGCAATGATGCATTTATCGAAGCATATAGAGGAGTAAGCTGAAATATTTATCATCAGGAAAGTAATATCATTCTGGTGAGTCATTTCAATTTTTCAAATCACTTACCAGCAGTATGAGAATTTGTGGATATTTTGGGTGCCCTAGAAACAAAAAAGCCCGCTAATCTTCGATTTGCAGGCTTCTTGTTGGTTTTGATACCATTTTGGCGGAGAGTGGGGGATTCGAACCCGCGGACCCTTTGACAAGTCAACAGTTTTCAAGACTGCCGCAATCGACCACTCTGCCAACTCTCCGCGACAAAAGTACAAATACGACTTGATTTTGCAAATTCAGATTTAGATAATTCGGCTTAAAAGTGATAACGCGCTAAAAATGAGTGAGAAAAAATTATCTTTTCCCTAGTTTGTCCTCTATTGGAGCCGCTTTTTTGAATAAATTGAAGTTAGGTCTGATGATTTTTACACTTCTTTTCGACAGATCTACGCTTGCATTTAGCTCAAAACCTACCAAAAGTATCAGAGAATTTAAATAAAGCCAGATCATAATAACGATAAGTGTACCGATAGATCCATAAACTTTATTGTATGAACTGAAGTTATTAATGTAAAAAGAGAAGCCCCAAACAGAGATAAAGGCAAGTATAGTAGCCAGCCATGAACCGGCGCTGAAAAACTTCCATTTCTTGGCATGAGCCGGTCCGTATCTGTAAAGGATAGAAATCGTTACAAAATATAATATCCCTAACAGGGCCCATCTGGTAAGCTGAATAGCAAATGTTGTAAAGCTTGCCTTAATATTAAGTGTAGTTTCAATACGGTTTAATGCAATTTCACCAATTGCCATTGCTATAATACAAGTAATTACAGAAAAAGCAATCACAAGGGTTAGTAAAACAGCAATTAAGCGTTGTTTTATCCAGCTACGTGTTTCAATGATCAATGATGATTTATTAAAAGCCATCATTAGATTATGCACGCCATTTGTTGCGAAAAATAATGACAAGATAAATCCGAACGAAAGCAAACCACTGTTTTGCTTATGTACAATCTCATCAAGAGTAGTGCTAAAAGCTTTATAAGCATCTTCTGGCAAAACCAAAATAATCAGGTTCATCAGTTGATCCTGAAAACCAATTTTCTTAGGTATAAAGGGGATCAGCGTAAATAAGAAGATAATTGCAGGGAAAATGGCCAGCATAAAATTATAAGCCAATGAAGAAGCCTTATTCACCAGGGAGTCTTTGCCAATCTCTTTAAAAAAGAATGTGGCAACAGTATAAATTGGTAGCGGACTAAAGCCAGGTAAAACACAAACTTTTGTCCAGCTAATAAACATAGAATAAAGCCTGATTTTTAAAAGTTGCTTATGAACCCACTCCATCTATCAAATTTAATTAAAAAATACCCTTAACTTCTCCATAAAATTTTCTGGAGGAGAGCAAGGCTTGTTTTTTGACATATCAACAAATACCAGCGTAGTTGTTCCAATGTTAATCAATTCACCGGCCGGATTCGACAGTTCGTATTTAAAATGGATCCTCACACCCGGAAGTTCGTTGATCGTAGTTTTAATTGTTATTTCCTGATCGTATAAAGCTGGCTTTATATATTTACAGTTCAATTCTAAAACTGGCATCATTACACCTGCACCTTCCATTCCAACATAATCCATACCCAAACTTCTTAGCATCTCTACACGGGCAACTTCGTAGTACTCAGCATAATTCCCGTAATAAACATATCCCATTTGGTCCGTTTCGCCGTATCTAACCCTTATTTTGGTCGTATGAGTATACATTATTTAAAAATATTGCGCTGGTTTAAAGCATCTCTGTATTTCTTGGCATTCCTTTCATGCTCCTGAACCGTTACTGCAAAGTTGTGGTAGCCAGAAAAATCTTCCTTAGCACACATATAAATATAACTGTTATTATCGCGGTTTAACACAGCATCAATAGCATTAATACTTGGCATCATGATAGGTCCTGGAGGCAAGCCAGCATATTTATAAGTATTGTATTTTGATTGCACATTTAAAAGTGAGTTAGTAACACGTTTAACTGTAAAGTCGTTATTAGCAAAAATAACTGTTGGATCTGCTTGCAACAATATACCTTTATTTAGGCGGTTTAAATACAAACCTGCAATAATAGGCATCTCTTTATCGTACAAAGCTTCAGCATCAACAATTGAAGCCAATATAGAAACCTGAATAGGGGTTAAGTTTAATGATGCTGCTTTCTGCTTCCGATCAGCATTCCAGAATTTGTCATATTCGGCATGCATTCTGTCAAAGAATTCCGGAGCAGTAACATTCCAATACATTTCGTAAGTGTTAGGAATGAACATCACATAGCTGTTATCTTTATTAAAACCATACTTTTCAAGCAAAGAAGCAGAGTCAAGCAGATTTACAAAAGTTAAAGAATCTGGTTCAAGGTTTCTTGACAGATAGCCTGCAAAGTTTTCTTTTTTCCTTAAGTTTTGAAACTTCAGTTTTACAGGATCCTGATTGCCCGATTTCAACATATTAATAATGCTGCGGTTATTCATCCCTTTAGCCAATTTATAGCGACCTGGTTTTAGAGAACGCGCAAGCTGCATTTTACCGGATGCTTCACTAAAAGAACCTATATCGGTTAACATATCTTTTAGTTTAATCTCTTTAAACAGGTCGTCGATATTATAACCTGTTCTTACATACAGATACTTTTCGTTGCCTGTAACGTTTGGTGCAAAGTATACTTTATATAATTTAAGTCCATAAAAACCCCCGGCAACTAAAACAAGCAATAGTAAGCCTAATATTATTTTGGTATTCTTTTTAAGACCTGTTTTATTTTCTTCGTTTGACATATATAAATGATAGTATGATTAATTTTTATTAGATAATGTAATGTTTACTGGTGTTCCAATTTTTACTTTAGTTACCGAATCTGTAGCAAGTGGATCCTGTTTTATGATTACAGCATTAGCTGAATCCGTAACAACCCCCTCATAAGTAACTGTTCCAAGGTTTAGCATTGCGCCATTTCTCAACGCAAACAGTGCCTCATCTTTAGTTAAGCCAATAAGAGTTGGAATGTCAACTTCTTCGTTTCCTTTTCCATCGCCCAATAAAAAGTCAATTCTTGATCCTTTAGGTACCATTTCTCCGACTTTAATTGGCTGATTGCCAAAAGACACCTCCAAAACAACATCTCTGCTCACATCCGGTTTATAAGTAGTATCCCCAAGTTTCAGACCAAAACTTTCAATTATTGCCTGTGCTTGTCTTAATGATTTAAATACAACATCCGGAAACTTAACATTTGGTGCCTTATTCATGCTCACAGTCAGGTAAATTGTTCTGTTATCTTTTACAAAAGTATTAGGATTTGGATCCTGATCTATTACTGTTCCAGGAGGTGTATCCATAATATAAACAGAATCGACCTCATAACGTAAGCCCAACTGTTCAAGCTTACTAACTGCTTGTGTAAATGATAACCCTTTAACTGAAGGTACATTTAAACCCTGGCCATGTTTAGTGTAATACCTTAAACTAAAGAATGCGATAAATAAGATTACCGCAACAGTAATTACAGCTGCAATAAGATTGTTCCTAAATGAATTTGTTTTTAAATAAGATATGAATTTGCCCATGCGTTTTTCTCTTCTGAAGGTATAGCGTCCAAATTTAGATTAAAATAATATTTTATTGGAATTAAAATGACATCTGCACCAACTAATTTATATTTGTGCCTTACCTGAGCTGATCACTTTGCTTAACCCGATGGCTTTGTTTGACCTGATGGTTTTGCTTAACCTGATCGCTAGGGCAGTTGTTGATAAACCAGGTCGTCATCTCAACAAAGGAGAGATCTCTTGATTAAACACAGCCCAAGAGATCTCTCCTTTGTCGAGATGACGATGGTAAGTTATGTATACATTAAATGCGTATACATATAACACATATATTGGAATTTAAAAATTATACAGATGAAGAAAACAATAGCATTGCTAACCGGAGGTACCACTGGCGAATGGGTGGTGTCCGTTAAAAGTGCAGCAACAATAGCACAGAATTTAGATACCAGTAAATTCGATGTCTATAAAATTATGCTTACCCACCAGGGCTGGTTTTATGAGCCTGCAGATTCTGTGAAAATAGAGGTTGACCGTAACGATTTTTCTCTTACCATTAAAGGAAGAAAAATAATGTTTGAAGGGGTATTTATAGCAATACACGGCTCTCCAGGTGAAGATGGCAAGCTACAAGGATATTTTGATATGCTTAATATTCCTTATACAACATGTGATGCGCTTACATCGGCTATTACCATGAACAAAGGTTACACAAAAGCAATTGTACAGGACATAGATCAACTAAATGTTGCTAAATCTGCGCAGATCTTTAAAAATGTACCTTACGATCTAGTTCAATTAAAAAAAGACCTAAAGCTACCATACTTTGTTAAACCAAACAACGGTGGCAGTAGTATAGGCATGAGTAAAGTAAGCCATGGCCATGATTTGGAAGTAGCTCTTGAAAAAGCTTTTCACGAGGATAATCAGATTCTGATAGAAGAATTTATATCAGGCAGAGAGTTTACCGTTGGTGTGGTTAAACTTGATGGCAAAATAAAGGTGTTGCCTATTACAGAAGTAGAAACAGCAAAAGAGTTTTTTGATTTCGAAGCCAAATATACTCCTGGAGTAGCAACAGAAACAACCCCTGCCGAGGTTAAGCCTGAAACAAGGGATCGGGTAGCTAAAATAGCTGAGGCTGTTTATATTAAGTTGAATTGCAGGGGTGTAGTGCGTATAGATTTTATACTTACAGAAGATGAGGCCGATTTTTACTTTATTGAAATAAATACCATCCCAGGACAAACTTCAACCAGCTTTATTCCTCAACAAGTTGCAGCAATGGGAATGAAGTTGAATGATTTTTATACTAAGCTCATTAAAGAAACGATAGGGTAGCATTTGACATGAAAAGGCATTTTCATCATGACAATTAAATATTTGCTGGATAATAGTTATAAACCCTCTCCTTATAAAAAGGGAGATGTAATTTATGAGCCGGGAGCCCAGCCAAGGGCAGTTTATTTTATAAAGACAGGTAAGGTGAGGATGGTGACTGTTAATGATGATGGTAAAGAATTTATTCAGGGCATTTTTAAAAGCAACGAGTATTTTGGAGAGCCTGCGTTATTGGTAAATAAACCCTATCTGGCATACACAATAGCCACTCAGGATTCGGAAATTATAGCGGTGAAAGGGGAGGACTTTTTTAAAATGCTAAAGGAACATCCTGATTTTAGTATGAAGCTTATCCAAACACTGAGCCATCGCTTGTTCTATAAATCGATGATGCTCGAAGAACTGGCAAATGAACATGCAGAACATAGGATAAGAACACTTATTGCTTACCTGTTTAAAGATGTAGAACATACTCAGGAGCTAAAGGTAACCCGACAGCAGCTCGCAGACATGAGCGGGCTGCGAGTGGAAACTGTAATCCGCATTATTAAAAAGCTTTCAGATCAGAAGGAATTGAAACTGCTTAGGGGCAAAATCATTAGAATTTAAGTATGATCTGGATCATAAATTAACTGTTTTATCTGTCGTATTTTTGTGTCATAATATTAAAGTTATGAAACCAATATCAAAAATACAGGCAGTTGTAGAGTGTAAATGTCCAAGATGTAGAAAAGGCCCAATATTTTCTGGTAAGCTTTATGCTTTTAAGGGCCAGACAACGAATGAATATTGTCCCGTTTGTAACCTTCGTTTTGAAAGGGAGCCTGGCTTTTTTTATGTAGCGATGTTCATTAGTTATGCAATGAATGTTGCCGAAATGATTACCATCGCAGTAGCAGCTTATATACTTGGAGTAGATCTTACTTACGAGAACCTATGGATGTATGTAGCCATTATTATGGTTGGTGTATTTCTGTTTGCCCCTTTTAATTACCGTTATTCAAGAGTGTTTTTACTGCATTGGCTTACGCCGGGCCTGGGGTATGTTCCAGATCTGAAACAACAGGCATAAGGAATTAATATTTTCATAGCACAAGTCGTCATCTCGACAATAGGAGAGGTCCCTTGATCATTAATTAGCTCTGAAGCAAATTGGTATAGCCAAGAGATCTCTCCTATTGTCGAGATGACGAAAGTTTATAACGCAGTTAGACTTTTATAGTCTTCCACCGGCCAATTTTAAACAGAATATAACCTGCTATTGCAATCCCGGTTTCGGCAACTGGAATAGCAATGAATACACCGGTTGGGCCCATTTCTAGATATTTAGCAAGGAAGTAGCCCAAAGGAATCTGGAACAACCAGAAGCCAAAAAGATTAACCCATGTAGGCGTCCAGGTATCTCCGGCACCATTAAAGGTGCTGATCAGTACCATGCCAATACCATAAAAGATATATCCCAGACTCATAATTTGAAGCGCATTTTTGGCAACCTCCTGTATTAAAACATCATTGCTGAAAAATGATATAAAATAGCGTCCAACACCAAAGGTTAACACCATAACAAAGAGCATATAAATTACAACATATTTCGCAGTTTTCATTACAGACTGCTCAGCCCTGTCAATGTGTTTTGCACCTAAATTCTGGCCAACCAGTGTGGCTGCTGCATTGCTCATTCCCCATGCCGGAAGCATAAAGAACATCATAAGCCTTAACGCAGTTTGATAACCAGCTGAACCATGATCTCCACCTGTTGTTGCTACAAGCTGCGCCAAAAATATCCAGCTGCATGATGCAATAACAAATTGGAAAATACCAGGCGTCGCAATTTTTAACAATGCTTTTATCTGTTCAAAATGAGGCCTGAAATAGGATAATTTTATTTTTAAAAGGCTTTTGCCACTCACAAGGTGATAAACCTGATAGCACACACCAATGCCACGACCAATACTTGTAGCCATTGCTGCACCTGTTAATCCAAATGCAGGGATTGGCCCAAAACCATTAATTAAAACAGGGCATAGAATGATGTTGGCAATGTTGGCAATCCATAAACTTTTCATGGCTATAGCAGCATTACCTGCACCTCTGAATATACCATTAATAAGGAATAGTAATACAATAATAATACTGCCGCCCATCATAATACGCATAAATGTTGTGCCCTGTGCCGCAGTTTCGGCGGATGCACCCATTAACAATAAAATGTCTGTTGCGTAAATAAGTCCGGCAATACTTATGATCAGATTAAATGCTACCGCAATTATTATAGCTTGCATTCCTGCTTTTGAAGCGGCAACCGGATCTTTCTCACCAATCCTTCTGGCAACCACAGCCGTTGCGGCCATGCTCATTCCAATGGCAAGTGAGTATATAACGGTAAGTACAGATTCTGTAAGCCCTACGGTTTGTATTGCATGACTACTGTTGTGTAAATGACCTACAAAATAAAGGTCTACCAGTGCAAAGACAGATTCCATAGCCATTTCCAGCATCATTGGGATGGCCAGTAAAATAACAGCTTTGCGAATGCTACCTTGGGTAAAATCGAGATCTTCGCCTTTAAGGGCTTGTTTAATAAGTGTAAAAATTTGAGATAGCTTGCCTAATGAAGCTGTTTTTTGTTCTAACATAGGATAGGGGAAAAATAATAAATAAACCGCGATCAGCAGGAAATGCTGGATCTGTATTTTCTGGAAAAGGTGGAGCCCTTGGTTCTTAGAACCTCAAACGGACTGCAAATACTTTCATCGTAATGCGGTTGAGTTAGAAAACAAATATATATAATTTAGAAATACAATTCTATATTTTTTTGTGCTGATTTATTATGAGTCCACGTTGAGTCCACAGTGAGTCCACGTTAAGTCCACGTTTTTTCAAAAAAAAGGTGGACTTATTATGGTCTGATTATTTATTAAATCTGGATTTACATTAAGTATTTATGAGAAAAACTAATATTAAATGCTGTACGCCTTTATCATCTCTTCATTTACTTTGCAGCCTTTTCCAGTGGCAGTGTCAATCATCACATAATCAAACCATCCATCAGAAGCAATTTTACCTGTTCTTTTATTTTCAATTTCGAACTGTACACGACAGCCTTTTTCATTAATGGTTAAAATTCCGGTACGGATAGCAATAACATCGCCTAGGATGAGCGGGCGTTTAAATTCTACAAGTGCTGTACGTACTACCCAGCCAAAACCACTGTTTAAAAAAGATTCCATTGGCATTTTGTAAAATTCGGCCATTTGATCATAACGGGCAGCAAGCACATAATCAAAGTATTTGCTGTTATGGACATGGTTAAACATATCGATATCATCAGGACGTACTTTTAGTTCACTTTCAAATATACTGTATTGATTTTTTTCCATAAATAAGTCGTTACAGCAACAAAAATAGGATTTAGTAATGGCCAATTTTCTTGTCGTGTCAAAATTTTACGCATACTTGTTAATCTTTAAAACTTACACTATCTTTGCACCCAATTAATTAATCATTTAAACTTTAGTATCATTCAAGAATGTATTTAAGTAAAGAAAAGAAAGCTGAAATCTTTAAACAGCATGGTGAAGTAGAAACCAATACTGGTTCTGCTGAAGGTCAGGTAGCGTTATTTACATACCGCATTGCACATTTAACTGAGCACTTAAAGAAAAATCGTAAAGATTATTCTACTCAGTTATCACTACAAAAATTAGTAGGTAAACGCCGCGGTATTTTGGCATATCTATTTAAAAAAGATATTGAGCGCTATCGTGCTATCATCAAGACTTTAGGTCTAAGGGATATCATCAAATAGAACTACTTATATCAAGAAAAGCCATTCTTTAGGGATGGCTTTTTTAATTTCTTGATATTATTATCTTAACTTGCAAAGTAAAATTATATATATAAATCCGGTGTGTGAAAAGAGGAAAACACACCACAACAATTTTTAAATGAATGTAATAAAAAAATCGTTCGACTTGGGCGATGGAAGAACAATCGAAATTGAAACAGGAAAATTAGCTAAACAAGCTGATGGTTCGGTGGTAGTTAAAATGGGCGATACTATGCTTTTGGCAACTGTAGTTTCTACAGTAGGAGCTAAGGCTGGTGTTGATTTTTTACCTTTATCTGTTGATTATCAGGAGAAATATGCTGCCGCAGGCCGTATCCCTGGAGGTTTTCTTCGTCGCGAGGCAAGATTATCTGATTATGAAGTTTTAATTTCACGTTTAGTAGATCGCGCTTTACGCCCGATGTTCCCTGAAGATTATCACTCTGATACTCAGGTAATGATCTCATTGATCTCTTCTGATAAAAATATAATGCCTGACTGTTTAGCTGGTTTAGCTGCTTCGGCTGCTATTGCAGTTTCAGATATTCCGTTTAACGGACCAATCTCTGAAGTACGTGTAGCTAAAATTGATGGTAAACTAGTAATTAACCCTTATGTTAGTGATTTAGAGCGTGCTTCGTTGGAATTCCTTGTTGCAGGTACTGAAAAAGATATCGTAATGGTTGAAGGTGAGTGTGATGAGATTTCTGAAACTGAAATGGTTGAGGCAATTGAATTTGCTCATAAAGCAATCGTTATCCAGGTTCAGGCTCAAAAAGAACTTGCTGAACTTGTAGGTAAAACTGTAAAACGTGAGTATTCTCATGAAGACAGTAACCTTGAATTAAAAGAGCAGGTTTATGCTGCTACTTACGATAAGGTTTATGCTGTAGCTAAAAGCAACACAAGCAAAGGTGAGCGTGGTGATGCATTTGGTACTATCTTAATGGACTTCATTGCTACATTAGGAGAAGATATTGATGATGTAACCGGTTTCCTTGCAAAGAAATATTTCCACGATGTACAATATGACGCTATCCGTAACCTTGTTTTAGATGAAGGAATTCGTTTAGACGGTCGTGATGTTCGTACTGTACGCCCAATCTGGAGTGAAGTAGGTTATTTGCCTGCTGCTCACGGTTCTGCAGTATTTACACGTGGCGAAACGCAATCATTAACTACTGTTACTTTAGGATCTAAAGATGATGAGCAAATGATTGATGGTGCTTTCATTAATGGATACAACAAATTCTTATTGCACTATAATTTCCCTGGCTTCTCAACTGGTGAGGTTCGTCCTAACAGAGGTGCTGGTCGTCGTGAAATTGGTCATGGTAACTTGGCTATGCGTTCTTTAAAGAAAGTATTGCCAGGATTAGAAGAAAATCCTTACACCATCCGTATCGTTTCTGATATCTTAGAATCTAACGGTTCTTCATCAATGGCAACTGTTTGTGCAGGTACATTAGCACTTATGGATGCTGGTATTAAAATCAAAGCTCCGGTATCGGGTATTGCAATGGGTTTAATTACTGATGAGAAAACGGGTAAATATGCAATCCTTTCTGATATTTTAGGGGATGAAGATCATTTAGGTGATATGGACTTTAAAGTAACCGGTACTGAAAAAGGTATTGTTGCTTGTCAAATGGACTTAAAAATCAATGGCTTGAAATGGGAAGTGTTAACAAACGCTTTAATCCAGGCTAAAGAAGCCCGTTTGCACATCTTAAACGAGATGAAGAAAACAATTTCTGCACCTCGTGAAGATTATAAAGACCATGCTCCACGTATTGTTTCTTTAAGTATTGATAAAGAATTTATTGGTGCTGTAATAGGACCAGGCGGTAAAATTATTCAGGAAATGCAACGTGAAACTGGCGCTTCTATCTCTATCGAAGAGGTTGGAAACAAAGGTATCGTTGAAATTTTTGCTGATAACAAGGCTGCAATTGATGCTGCTGTTACCCGTATCAATGCAATAGCTGCTAAACCAGAAATAGGTGCAACTTACAGTGGTAAAGTAAAATCTATTATGCCATTTGGTGCATTCGTAGAGATTATGCCAGGTAAAGATGGTTTACTTCACATTTCTGAAATTGACTGGACTCGTTTGGAAACAATGGACGGTGTGTTTAAAGAAGGTGATAAAGTTGAAGTGAAACTTTTGGATGTTGATAAGCAAGGTAAAATGAAACTTTCTAGAAAAGCTTTATTGCCTCGCCCACCAAAAGCAGAAGCCGCTCCAGCTGAAAATAAACCAGCTTAGGAAAATTTATACTGTTTGCTTAAGGTGATCGTATCGTCATCCTGAATTTAGTTCAGGATCTCGCACATACTATGTTTGCCTTTCCATTTCGGGATCCTGAACTAAATTCAGGATGACGGAAAACATAAAACTTAAAACCCCGCAAATTGCGGGGTTTTTTGGTATAAAATGGGTTATTTCTTTATATTTACAACTGTGAACCAGCTATAAATTAAAAATACATTCCTCATGAAACACCTTATTGCTCCCTCTTTACTTTCCGCTGATTTTGCTAACCTGCAACGTGATATTGAAATGGTTAATTCGAGTGAGGCAGATTGGTTTCATGTAGATGTGATGGATGGCGTATTTGTGCCAAACATTTCTTTTGGTTTTCCTGTAATGGAAGCTGTAAAAAAATACGCAACAAAACCTTTGGATGTGCACTTGATGATTGTTAATCCTGATCAGTATATTGAGCGTTTTGCAGCTGCAGGAGCATCGGTAATAACAGTACATTACGAAGCTTGTACTCACTTACATAGAACCATTCAGGCAATTCATGCAGCTGGTTGTAAGGCAGGTGTTGCAATTAACCCTCATACCCCCGTGGCCTTACTTAAAGATGTTTTGGTAGATCTGGATCTGGTACTTGTTATGTCGGTAAATCCGGGGTTCGGTGGTCAAAAGTTTATTCCTAATACGCTAAATAAATTAAGGGAGTTAAAAGCTATGGCATCAGCTGTTAATCCTCATCTGCTAATAGAAGTTGATGGTGGGGTAGGGATACAAAACCTGGGCGATCTGATTCAGGCAGGTGCCAGCGTTTTTGTTGCAGGAAATGCCATCTTTGGTGCTCCTTCTCCTTCAGTCATGATCTCTGAATTAAAACAACTTGATGCACAATTGAAATCATCATAAGCTCACAGCTTTGTAACATAAATGTATAGACCCTACCTGCTGCTCTCAGTTTTACTATTTGGTTTTACGTATGTAAATGCGCAACCTCTTGTAAAAGTGTCGGGCCTGATTACGGATGATCTGAAGAGTCCATTAGCTATGGTAACTATTAGTGTTGTTGGGCGAAATCAGTCGACTGCTTCTGATGATAATGGGATCTATAATATTTATTCAAGTACTACTTCCTTTACATTGAAATATAGTTTATTAGGTTATAAATCTGTTTTGGTCGAGTTTAAATATGGTAAGGCTGGCAGGATTATTCAAAACGTTTCTTTAACACGAAATATAAACGAGCTGGAGCAGGTTACCATCACCACAAAACAAAACCAACTTCGTAACAGTACCACTATCAATATTGCAGATATTGCTTCTATACCTTCAGTTTCGGGTAATTTTGAAGTGGTTCTTAAAACATTGCCTGGTGTATCAACCAATAACGAATTGAGCTCGCAGTATAGCGTTAGGGGAGGTAATTTTGATGAAAATCTGGTATATGTAAATGATGTTGAAATTAGTCGGCCTGTATTGATCAGGAATGGACAGCAGGAGGGGCTGAGTTTTATTAACAGTGATTTGTTAAGCTCTGCTAAGTTTTCTACAGGCGGCTTTGAATCTCGCTATGGCGATAAATTATCATCAGTATTGGACGTGAGATATGATAGGCCTGATAGTAGTGAAGCCGTATTGAATCTTGGTATGCTGGGTGCCGGGTTTAGTTCTAAGATTTTAAATAAAAACAGCTATTTGCTTGCCGGATTGAGGTATAAAAACAATACAAGTATATTAAACAGACAAGATAATAAAGGAAGCTATGCACCTAATTTTACCGATGCACAACTGATTTATCATCAGAATGTTTCGTCTAAAATGAGTGTGGATTTTTTAGGAAGTTTTAACAGTGGCATCTTTAAATTAATACCAGAAAGCAGAGAAACCCAGTTCGGAACAATGAGTACCGTAATGCGCCTGCAAACTGATTATAGCGGGAAAGAAATAGATGACTATCAAACTGCGGGCGGGGCGATAACCTTTGCGTTTTATCCTAAATCGAATCTGGTTATAAAATGGATAAGCAGTTATTTTAATACCCTTGAAAGGGAAAGAATAGACATAGAAGGAAGATATGTGTTTGATGAGGTTACCAATAGCTTTGCAAATGGGAACTTTGGCTCTGTTAGAATCAACAAAGGTATAGGAAAGTATATAAATTATGCCCGCAATAATCTGGAGTCAGAAAACTTCAGCTCAGAGGTAAAGGTAGATCAGAATTATGAAAACCATACTTTTTCATTGGGCCTAAGATTCGAAAACAAGAAATATATTGACAATTTAAATGAGTATAGTCTTATAGATTCTGCCGGATATATACAGCAAGGAGGACTAAATAATTTCTATCAGGATAATCTTATTAATGTTAGAAATGACCTGGCAATTCAATACTACAGCGCCTATATTCAGGATAGTTATACCTTATCGGCCAATTCAACCCTTCAGCTTGGCGTAAGAGGTAATTATAATACCCTCAGTAAGCAATTTCTTCTTAGCCCAAGGTTGCTTTTGGCTTACAGGCCATCGAGCAATAATAAAATTTTTAGGTTTACTGCTGGAGTATATCAGCAGGCGCCCGACTACAGGAGTATCAGGGATTTTAATGGGGTTCTTAATTTAAATCAGCAGGCCCAAAGATCGTACAACACATCCGCAGGTTTGGACTATGCATTCGATGGGCTGGGAACACGCTTAAAGTTTACTTCTGAGCTTTATTTTAAATATCAGGACCGGCTTATTCCTTATATGATGGATAATGTAAGGATCAAATATCTGGCCGGAGAGCTGGCAAAAGGTTACATCTACGGAGCAGATTTGAGTATAGGTGGTGAGTTTGTAAAAGACTTGGTATCGTATTTCAGAATGTCTTTAATGAAGGCCAATCAGAATATCTTCAATGATGAGCGTGGTTATTTAAAAAGGCCAACAGATCAAAGGATTAACTTTTCAGTTTATTTTCAGGATAGATTGCTGAACAGCCCTACTTATAAAGTGCATTTAAATATGATGTACGGTTCTAAATTGCCGGTAGGAGCACCTCTTATACGTCGTTATTCCGATAATTTTAATATCCCTGCTTATAAGCGTGTGGATATTGGATTTTCTAAAGATTTTTTAGACGATGCCGGAGTAAAAAAACCGAGGTTGCTGGATAAATATTTTAGTTCGTTTTCTGCTCATTTAGAGGTATTTAATTTGTTGAATATTAATAATACGGTTTCATATTTATGGCTTAAGGATGTATATAACGTACAATATGCTATTCCTAATTATTTAACTGGCAGACAACTAAATTTGAAATTGATCATAAAGTTCAAGAATTCGAAATAATAAATAATATAAAACTGTTACATTTACAAGCATTAAAAATCACTATAAAAATGAGACACAATTTCGGCGCAGGCCCCTGTATTTTACCTCAGGAAGTATTTAAGCAAGCAGCACAAGCAGTTCTAGATTTTAAGGATGGTTTATCTATTCTGGAGATCTCTCACCGCACATCTGAATTTGAAGGTGTGGTAGCAGAAACAGAAAAATTAGTTAAGGAATTATTAAATGTACCTTCCGGATATTCTGTTTTATTTTTACAAGGCGGTGCAAGTTTACAGTTTGCAATGGTTCCAATGAACTTATTACCTGAAGGAAAAACTGCCAGTTATCTGGAAACAGGCGTTTGGGCAAACAAGGCTATCAAAGAGGTATCTACTTTTGGTAAAGCAAACATTGTTGCTTCTTCAAAAGAATCAAACTTTACCTTTATTCCTAAAGATTATAGTATTCCTGAAGACAGTGCATATTTCCACTTCACTTCTAACAATACTATTTACGGAACAGAAATGTTCAGCTTACCTGAAACCAGTATTCCTGTAGTTTGTGATATGTCTTCGGATATTATGAGCAGGGTTATTGATGTTTCCCAATATGATTTGATCTATGCAGGAGCTCAAAAAAATATCGGTCCGGCTGGTTTAACAGTAGTAATTGTTAAAGATGAGATCCTAGGTAAATCAGGCAGAAAAATACCTTCTATGCTTGATTATAAAGTGCATATCGATGGTGGTTCTATGTATAACACGCCTCCGGTATTTTCTATATATGTAGCTATGCTTAACTTAAGATGGTTGAAATCTAAAGGAGGCGTTGCTGAAATTGAAAAAGAAAATATAGCAAAAGCCAGAGCTTTATATACAGAGATTGATAGAAATCCATTGTTTAAAGGAACTTGTGCCGTTGAAGATCGCTCTAGAATGAATGTTTGTTTTGTAATGGAAAATCCAGAGCTTGAAAAGCCATTCTTGAAATATGCTGAGGAAAATGGAATTGAAGGTATTAAAGGACATAGAAGTGTTGGTGGTTTTAGGGCCTCTATATACAATGCACTTCCAATTACAAGTGTTCATGCACTAGTTGAATTAATGCAGAATTTTGCTGAAAAACACACCAATTAAAATAAAAATTAATGATTAAGATACTTGCAAACGATGGGATAGATCCTATCGGTAAAGCGTTATTAGAAAAAGCGGGTTTTGTTGTTGATACTGAAACTGTTCCTCAAGATCAATTGGCTGAAGCTTTAAAAAACTATGATGGTATTACAGTTAGAAGTGCCACTAAATTACGTAAAGAATTGATTGATCAGGTGCCTAACATTAAATTGATTGGCAGAGGCGGAGTAGGTATGGATAATATTGACGTTGAATATGCCCGCAGTAAGGGTGTTGCAGTGGTAAATACACCTGCAGCTTCTTCGTTGTCTGTTGCTGAACTGGTATTTGCACATTTGTTTACCGGTATCCGTTTCTTACAGGACTCGAACAGAAAAATGCCTGTTGAAGGAGCTACTAAATTCAATGCTTTGAAAAAAGCGTATGCAGGTGGTGTTGAACTTCAAGGTAAAACTATGGGTATCATTGGTTTCGGTCGTATTGGTCGTGAAACTGCTAAGGTTGCCCTTAGATTAGGTATGAATGTATTGGCTTATGATCTTTACCCTGCTGAAGGTACTTTGCCATTGACTTTCCAGGGGGGTGTTTCTGTTGAGATTCCATTCAAAACAGTATCATTGGATGAGGTAATTGCAAACAGTGATTTCATTAGTTTACATACTCCATTTGCAGATAAGCCTATTTTAGGTGCAGAAGAGTTTGCTAAAATGAAACAAGGCGTTGGTGTTGTGAACTGTTCAAGAGGCGGTACTATTGATGAAGAGGCACTAGTTGCTGCTTTAGATAGTGGTAAAGTATCTTTCGCTGGTTTAGATGTGTTTGATGACGAACCTACACCTAGAGCTGCAATTTTACAACATGCTAAAATATCTTTAACTCCTCATATTGGAGCTGCTACTAATGAAGCTCAGGAACGTATTGGCGTTGAACTTGCCTCATTAATTATTGAGCATTTTAATAAATAAGATATCCCGTCATCTCGACCTCAGGGAGAGATCTCTTGAATTATAGTTAACAAGAGATCTCTCCCTGAGGTCGAGATGACGGGTTTATTAATTAACCAAATGTATGCCAACGATTAAGCCTTTCTGCGCGCTTAAACCTGCACTACATTTACAATCACTGGTTGTAACGCGACCGCTTGAGAATTATAGTACGGGTGAAGCGAGGTTAATTGCTTCAGAAAATAAGTGTACTTTTCTTCATCTGATTAATCCGGAACTCGATAATCCATATCTAAGAGGAACAAGAGAGGAGTTGGTTTATAAAAAGATCAGCGAGAATCTTGAGGGGTTCATTGAGCATCAATTTCTTATTAAACAGGATAAACCTGCCATTTATATTTACAGAGTGAAACACAATGAGCTGGTGCAAACAGGGATCTGGACACTTACTCATATTAATGATTATCTAGAGGGGAGGATAAAGAAGCATGAATCAACTGTAGAGCGCAGGGAGAGGCTGCTGGCCGATTATCTGCAACAAACCGGACTAGATGCTAACCCTGTACTAATTACCTACCATCCTGATCAGATTATCGATTCCATTACAGATAAATACACCAAGCTTAAAGCTGACCTTGATTTTACATTTGCAGATGGTACAACACATCAGGTATGGGCTGTTAGTGATAATCCGGATTTGAACGTTCTGGTTGATGCCTTTTATGATATTCCGTTTGTTTACATTGCTGATGGTCACCATAGAGCAGCATCAATGGCAAAGATGGGTTTACATAAGCAAGCTTTAAATAAGGAACGTCATACTGGAACGGAAGGCTATAATTATTTTACCACAGTTTATATGAATACCAGAGAGGTTAAAATACTGGAATTTAACAGACTGGTTAGGGACCTTGGCGATCTGAATCCTCAGTCATTGATTGGACTATTAAAAAAGTCATTTTTAATACAAGAATCGCCAGATGCGGTTGAGCCGAATCAATTACATAAGATTGGGATGTATTTTGATAAAAAATGGTATGAGCTTGAGCCAAAAAAAGAAATCTACGATGAAAATGATCCTGTTAAAGCGCTTGATGTGAGTATTGTGCAGGATTATATTCTAGACCCCATATTAAATATAAAAGATCCCAGGACTGATGCCCGAATTACTTTTGAAGGTGGAAGAATTCCAGTTTCTGAACTCCAGCTTAAGGTTGATAACGGACTTTATGCATTGGCTTTTACTTTGTTCCCAGTTTCAATAGATCAGGTTATTGCGGTAGCTGATGTTAATGGGGTAATGCCACCCAAATCAACCTGGGTTGAGCCAAAATTTTTGGTAGGGCTATTAACGAATTACTTTAATTAAGCGACTGAGTTAAAACCCAATACCTATAGCCTAATATTGCTTTTTGAAACGTTGTGAGTTTTAGCGGGTCTTTTTTATACAGACTTGGTAAAATCGCTTTGTTAATTTTTACAAGAATTTTAAAGACTGCTGTTTTCATTATGCTTTTTTAAGTTTTTTATAGAATAAGAAACAGGCTACAAATAAAGTAAGTGCCAAAAACATAACTATGTAATTGGTAATTTGTTTTTCTTTATTTGCGGCAGCATAATCCTTTTTTAGCTGTATGTTCTGATCTTGTAGTTTTTTAATTGATATTTTGTAGTTTTCGATTCTGCCGCTAGTACTGTTTGCTTCATTTTTAACACGTTTAACTTCCTCATCTTTGTAGTCCATGAGTATTTTAAGCTCTTTAAAAACATTGTTGTCATTTAAAACTATCTGACGCAGTATTTCATTTGAGTTTTTTATATCACCTTTAGTTTGGAAGCCAAATATTCCTGTTTTGGTATCCAGGCTTTGATCGTACTGACCAAATTTGGCACTTCTTTCTTTAAGAAGAGCGTTTACTTTTAATCTTTGTGTTTGATAAGCACTTGTGTCCGTTTGAAATGTTGCGGCTTGTAATGAAGTGCTAAAAAAGAAAATAATAAACAATACGTTTTTGATCATGTTAAGTGTTTTTAAGGGATAAGCAAACTCCATGCCTGATGGAAAATGCATGTTTAAGGATGAAATTCGATCCTGATAATGTCGTTAAGGTGTAAACCTAATAATCCGCTGGCCTTTCCTTTGTTAATGGCAATTTCAAGATGGTTACTGATGCCAAACAGGCACAATTTTTCTCCTTCAGGCACCTCATTATAATGCCAGCTTAACTGTGTAATGGTTTCGCTTTTTCTGAAATACAAGGTGAAGTCGCGGTTACGCTGAATTTTTGTAAAAAGATCTTTTGTGATGTTGGTTATTACATTGCAGAAGGTGTCGATATAGATTACGCTGCCTCTGATGATGTCACGTTCAATAACAGGATTTAACAACATTCTTTCTTCAATACTCTCTGTTGGTACACCAATGTCCCTCAGCTTAGCACCTTTGGCAAGCTGTGTTGCAGCTTTAACAAAAATATCAACCAGGGGAAAGTGAAGATATTTAAGGTCTTGCATAATATTTAGCTCCACAATCTCTTCGGGCTTCTCATTAAAAAGTAAAGAGAAAATTCCATTATCAGCACCCACAAAGAAATGATCTTTATGTTTTAGTGCAATATATTTTGTGTTTTCGCTAAATACAGAATCAATGCCAATAAGGTGAACAGTGCCCTTAGGGAAGTATGGATAAACGTTCTTTAAAACGAATGCAGCATGCGAAATATTAAAAGATGGCACTTCATGGGTTACATCAACAATGTTAGCTGTAGGCAGGATACTCAGGATACTACCCTTAAGGGCAGCCTGATAGAAATCTTTAGAACCTAAATCTGTTGTTAAAGTAATAATGGCCATTAAAAATTGAATATTTATTCTTAATCTTGCGTAGGTGGTAAAACGCGTACAAATATTCAACTTTTAAATCAAAATATACACTCCAATCTAAAAAACAATATTTTGAACGAACTAAAATTAACATTAGAATCGGTAGATCCGGTACAATTTTGGGGTGCTAATAACGAGCATTACGAGCTTGTTAAAAGTGCTTTTCCAAAATTAAAGATTGTGGCAAGAGGAAACGAAGTAAAGGTACTTGGTGATGAACAGGAACTTAAGGTTTTTGAAAAGAAGTATGGTCAACTGATTAGTCAGTTAGAGAAGTATAGCTCTTTAACTGCGAATGATGTAGAGTCTATTTTGGTTTCAAAAAAAATACAGTCGGCCGACGAACCCGCTGCTGAAAAAGCAAGCAATGGGGGAGGTGGAGAAGTCATTGTGTTTGGTACCAATGGTTTAATGGTAAAAGCAAGAACCGCTAATCAGCGGAAGATGGTTGAGAGCATTAATAAAAATGATGTGCTTTTTGCTATCGGCCCTGCCGGAACCGGAAAAACTTATACAGCTGTTGCCCTTGCAGTAAGAGCATTAAAAAATAAGGAGATCAAGCGTATCATCTTAACCAGACCGGCTGTTGAGGCTGGAGAGAATCTTGGGTTTTTGCCAGGAGATTTGAAGGAAAAGGTTGATCCTTATTTACGCCCATTATATGATGCTCTGGATGATATGATCCCCGCTGAAAAACTTAAATTATATATTGAAAACAGAACTATCGAGATTGCTCCACTTGCATTTATGCGTGGAAGGACGCTTGATAACTGCTTTGTAATTTTAGATGAGGCACAGAACTCTACTGATTTGCAATTGAAAATGTTTTTGACCCGTATGGGACCATCAGCTAAATTCATTGTAACAGGCGACATAACACAAATAGATTTACCGAAAAAGCAGATGTCGGGTTTACATAACGCACTGCGTATTCTTGAAGATATACCAGGTATTGATATTATTTATTTAACAGGTGAAGATGTGGTAAGACACAAACTGGTTAAAAGAATATTGAAAGCCTATGGTGATATTCAGTAATTTAAATAATCAATAAAAGCTTTTTAGCACATAGCATGACAGCAATTAAAGAAACAAATTTTAGCTTCCCTAAGCAGACAAATTATTACAAAGGAAAAGTGAGAGATGTTTATACCATTAACAACCAATTCATGGCAATGGTAGTAACAGACAGGATATCTGCATTTGATGTGGTTTTACCTGAGGCAATACCTTTTAAAGGACAAGTATTGAACCAGATAGCGGCTAAATTTTTAGGTGCAACAAAAGACATTGTTCCAAACTGGGTTATTGATGTACCTGATGAAATGGTTACCATCGGACGTATTTGTGAGCCGTTTAAAGTGGAAATGGTAATTAGAGGTTATTTAGCAGGACATGCCTGGAGAGAATACAGCGCCGGAAAGCGTAGTGTTTGCGGAGTGGCTTTGCCAGATGGTTTAAAGGAAAATGATAAATTACCTAAACCTATTATAACACCTACAACTAAGGCCTCTGTTGGACATGATGAGGATATTTCTAAAGAAGATATTTTAGCTAAAGGCATCGTATCTGTGGCAGACTATACTCATCTTGAAAATTATACTTATGCGCTGTATGAGCGTGGTACGCAAGTGGCGGCTGAGCGCGGCCTTATCCTTGTAGATACCAAATATGAATTTGGTAAAGTTGACTCAGATATTTATTTAATTGATGAGATCCATACTCCTGATTCTTCACGTTATTTTTATGCAGAAGGTTACACAGATAGACAGGATAGGAATGAACCACAGAAGCAGTTATCTAAAGAATTTGTAAGGAAATGGTTAATAGAGAATGGTTTTCAGGGTAAGGATGGGCAAACCATTCCGGTGATGACCCCAGAAATTGTGAACTCTATATCTGATCGTTACATTGAGCTTTATGAGCAAATAACAGGAGATCAGTTTGTGAAGAATGAGACAGCTGATGTTGTTAGCAGAATAGAAAAAAATGTAGGTGATTCTTTAAATAAACTCTTATCGGCGTAGGTACCTAATCTACTTCAATAATTAAATAAATCAGAGAATTTTAACTACATTCGTAATCAAACTAAATAAATCAATATCATGAAATTTTCAGTAGATAAGCATGAAAAGTATGTTGTTCTGAAGCTTAATGAATCTAAGTTTACAAACGATAATACACCGAAATTGAAATCTGAATTCATCTTATTGAATACAGAGGGGTATCGTAATATCGTATTAGATTTATCGGCTATAAAGCAATGTGATGATTCTCAGGATCTGAGCAGTTTGCTTGTTGGAGACAGACTTTGTAAGAAATCTAATGGTCTGTTTATTGTAACAGGAATAAATGAGGTTGTGGCTAAAATATTGGAGATGTCCAATTTAGACCAGTCTCTAACAATTGTGTCAAAACTTGATGAAGCAACCGATCTAATCTTCATGGAAGAAATAGAAAAAGAGTTGTTGGGAAGCGTAGATAAAGATTAATGAAATTTGAGATTACTATTTTAGGGAGCAGCTCTGCCACACCCGTATATAATAGAAATCCTACAGCACAGCTTTTAAATTGCAATGAAAAGTTTTATTTGATTGACTGTGGCGAGGGTACTCAGCAGCAGTTGATCAAATACGGCTTTAAAGCTAGTAAGATAGATTATGTGTTTATAAGCCATTTGCATGGCGATCACTACTTTGGTTTGATAGGTTTGCTTTCTAGTTTGCACTTAAACGGACGTGTTAAGCCTATTAAGATATTTGCGCCAGAACCTTTACAGGAAATACTGGCTCTTCAATTTAAATATTCAGAAACAGTCATCAGGTATCCGATAGAGTTTGTGATAACGCAGGCAAATGAATCTGCTCAGATCTTTGAAAATGCTGACCTGATTGTTGATAGCTTTGTTTTAAATCATAGAATTCCATGCACAGGATTTAAGTTCACTCAAAAGAAGCGACTGCGTAAGCTCCTTGTTGAAAAACTTGAACAGGAGCAGATTGATATTGAGTATTATCCTTTGCTTAAAAGGGGTGTTGACCTTAATTTACCTGACGGCAAAGTTATCCTGAATAAGGATTATACTACTGACTCTGATACCCCTAAGAAATATGGGTATTGTTCTGACACATTGTTTGACGAAGGGTACTTTGGCAACATTGCAGATTGTGATTTGCTTTATCACGAAGCTACATTTTTACATGAAATGCTGGATAGGGCAAATATAACACATCACACAACGGCATTACAGGCCGGTGAGATCGCTAAAATAACCGGAGCTGTAAAATTACTTATTGGACACTTTTCATCAAGATACAAGACATTGCAGCCTCTTTTAGAGGAAGCAAAATCTGTCTTTGAAAACACTGAGCTTGCAATAGAAGGTAATACCTATACTATTTGATTACTTATCCTTTTTGCCACCACCAAATATTGAGAAGTGAACGTAACGTTTTGGATTTGCTTTCAGATCTATCATCAGATTATCAAGACTTTTAGACGCGTTGTTTAGGTTGTCGTACATTTTTGTATCGTTAACTAACAGGCCCAGTGTTCCTTCACCATTGTTAATTTTACCTACAATAGTTTGAAGATCTACAACAGCTTTATTTGCATTATCTATTGTTTGTTTGAAATTTGCGGCAGCTACCTGATCAGTAATTGAATTGATATTGTTCAATATTGCAGATATTTTGGCATTGTTCTGTTTTAGGTTGCCCGAAATTGCTTCTACATTGGCTAGAATTGCAGATATACGAGTACCTTCTGAACCAACAAGATTATCAACCTTTTTAGAGGTAGATTCTAAAGAAGAAAGGGTAGAGGCTATGCTGTTAAAGCTTTTATCAACATTCTTTTGGAAATTAGGATTCAATATGGAGTTTACACTTGTTAATATGGAGTCCATTTTACCAATAATTAACTCAGCCTTTTTTTGAACCGGCTGCACTGTTTCAAGAATTCCTTTTTGAACATTAGCATTCAATGTATCTCCATCCTGAGCAAAGTTATTACCCGTACCTAAAGCCATCACAATTGCTTTACTTCCTAAAAGGTCTGTGCTTTCAAGTTTGGCAACACTATTTTTGGGAATCTCGTATTTGCCTTTGATTTTAAGTGTAGCTACAATAGAACCGTCTGTTTGTAATTCCAATTTATCTACACGGCCAATTTGATAACCATTAATTAAAACGGGTTTAGATACTGCCAGACCATCAACACGCGAATATTTTGCATATAAAACAGTTTCACTTGAAAAAATGGCATTTCCCTTTAAAAAATTATAGCCTATAATTAACAGGGCTATGGAAAAGGCAGCTAGTATGCCTACTTTGGTTTCATTTGCTATCTTCATTCAGTGTATGTTCTTGGTATGTATTTACTTAATTTGTTTCAGTTTCCTTTTTATAGGTTTTTATTGCTTTGTAAATTGAATTAACAATTTCCTCTTGTCCATGCGCTGAATTCATATATTCTTCTTCGGTAGGGTTAGAAATAAATCCAATTTCTGTTAGTACCGCAGGCATTCCGCATCTTTGAAGAATTAAAAGTCCTTGTTCCTTTATCCCTCTGTTTACTCTATTGTCATCGTGGGTATAATTGTGCTGAATTAATTTAGCTAATTTCAGACTTTTATCCCTAAATATATTTTTGAACAAAGATAGTATAATAAATGTTTCAGGATCATTAGGATCGTAGCCATTATAATTTTGCTTATAATTCTTTTCAAGTTTGATATCTTCATTTTCCCTGATTGCGGCATCTTGCTCATTTAAGCGGTGAGAACCTGCAACAAATGTTTCAGTGCCGCTTGTAGATTTATTTTTTACATAGGAATATTTAGTCGTCTTTTTACCTCTTCTGTTTTTTGTATAACCAGTAATAACCCTTTTATCGGGCATTGAGTTACAGTGAATGGAAATGAAGAGATCGGCTTTATTATCATTTGCCAGGGCAGCTCTTTTATAGAAATCTACATCAACATCTGTTTTTCTGGTATAAAGGATTTTTACTCCGGGTAATTCTTCCTCAAGCTTTTTACCCAGTTTTAAAGCTACTTTTAGCGCAACATTTTTCTCTAAAGAAAAACTTCCTCTGGCACCAGGTTTCGTGCCACCATGTCCGGCATCAATAACAATAGTTTTAACTTTATAGGTTTGGGAAAGTACTAGTTGTGAACTAAATAAACATAGCAATAATAACAGGGTTGCATTTTTCTTTACACTCATCTAATAATAGTTATTGATTCAATTATTTATCCTTCTATGCTTTTCTTGTAGTTTTCAATAGCCTTTAACAGACAATTGGTTATTTCATTTTGTCCGGCCTCAGAATTCATATAGTCCTCTTCATCAGGGTTGCTTATGAAACCAATTTCGGTTAATATGGCAGGCATACCTGCACGGGCTAAAACTGCCAGGCTTTTTTCCTGAACACCACGGTCGATACGGCCAACATTCACGTATTGATCTTGTACCAGCTTAGCCAGCTTTAAACTTTGGGTTCTGAAAGTATTTTTCATTAGAGAAAGTATAATGAAGTTTTCAGGATTGTTCGGATCAAAGCCTTCGTAATTTTCCTTATAATTTTCCTCTAAGAATATTGATGCATTTTCTCTCTTGATAGCCTCGTCTTGTTCATTTACGCGTCCCATACCTGAAACGAATGTTTCGACTCCTCTTGTAGATGTGCTTTTTCTGCTAACCGTACTGGTTATTGGAATTCTTTTCCCCCTGCTATTTTTTCTATACCCTGTTACCACAGTTGATCTGTATACAGGCATATCATTGCAGTGAATTGAAATGAAAAGATCTGCCTTAGCATTGTTTGCAATAGCGATCCGTTCGTAAAGAGGGATAAAAACATCTTCAGTTCTTGTATAAATTACTTTTACATCCTTCATATTCGCTTCAATCGCGGCACCAAGATGTAATGCCGTTTTAAGGGCTACGTCTTTTTCAGTAGAGTAGAGCCCTCTTGTACTACCATCTTTTCCGCCATGACCGGCGTCAATAACAATAGTTTTTATTTTATATTCTTGCGTAAATGCCTGATAATTAGATATAGTAATAATAACTGCAGAAATAAATACAATCAAAATTGCATTTGGTCTGAGCAATGGTATATTTTTCATTAATTTTGAACGTTTTGGATTAAACATTAATGCAAAAATAACATTCACACACGAATTTGAAACTTTTACGGTACATCATTTTTTTAAACTTCATTGTTTTATTAACATCTGTTGGTAATCGGGCCCTCGCTTTGAACAATTTTTCATGGCAGCAAGTAATTAAACAAGCAGACACCACTAAGAAAGGTAACGCACAAACTGCGCCAAAAGATACGACTGCCAGTGAGAAAATAGAATACTCTGCTCGGGATTCCAGTTTTGTTGATAAGGAGAAAGAAATGGTTTACTTGTATGGAAAAGCCAGAGTGCAGTATCAGGGCTTTGAACTTGATGCGGACTATATTACTTACAATTCAAAAACTAAAGAGATTTATGCCAGTGGAAGAACTGATGCTAAAGGAAAGTATGTAGGTAGGCCTATTGTTAAAATGACCGGGCAATCTACTTCCCTTGCCGACTCATTATTTTATAATACAGAAACCAGTATTGGTCGGATATGGGGAGTATATACAGAGCAGGAAGGGGGATTCTTTACCGGAGGGAAAGCAAAGAAGCAACCGGATGATGAAATTCACAGTAAAGGCCAAACATATAGTACTTGTAATTTGCCACATCCACACTTTGGTATTTATATTACAAAGGGTATTGTGACTGAAAATCAGATTATTACCGGTCCAGTGTATTTAAAAATAGAGGACATACCTTTGCCTATTGGTTTACCCTTTGCATTTTTCCCCAAGCCTAACAAGAAATCGTCTGGAGTCATTTTGCCTAGTCCGGGTGAAGATTATACAAGGGGTTTCTTTCTGCGGGACGGGGGGTATTACCTTGGTCTGAATGATTACTGGGATGCAAAAATGCTGGCTACAATTTATACCAGAGGTTCATATGAAGGCTCATTGCTCTCTAATTATACAAAGAGATATAAGTACAATGGTAACATAAATTTTCGATATTCAAATTCAAGGTATGGTTTGGAAGGTACACCTGAATATACACCGAGAAAGGATTTTAACCTGCAGTGGACACACAGTCAGAATGCTAATGCCAAACCGGGAACAACATTTTCTGCTTCGGTAGATGCCGGTACGAGTTCATTTAATCAAAACACAGCAGGAGGTAGCTCTTATGATTATAGCCAGTTTACTAAAAACACATTAAGATCATCAATATCTTATGGTCGGGTTTTTGGTAATGGAATAACCCTTGGTGTTGCGGCAGATGGTTCGCAGGAAACACAAAATAAGTCTGTAAGTTTAAGATTACCCGATATAAGTTTAAGTGTGCCAACTTTTAATCCATTTGATTCAAAGGATAGGTTAGGAGAGCAAAAATGGTATCAAAAGATAACTGTTGGTTATAGTATGCAGGCCAGTAATACTATTACAACAACTGAGGATCAGTTATTTAAGAGAGAGTCGCTTAATAAGTTTAAAAATGGGGTTAGTCACCAGATCCCTATAAATATGGCCTTTAATATAGCGGATTATTTTAATTTCAATACAGGTGTATCCTATACTGAGAGATGGCAATTTCAAACTGTACGTAAATCTTATTTAAAGGTTTTAAATAATAGTGACCAGGAGATAATTGACACGGTTGCAGGTTTTAAACGTAATGGTGAGTATAGCTTAAATATGGGCGTGTCTACAAAGATTTATAGTTTGGCTCAGTTTAATAAGTTTGGGAATTTTAAAGCATTGAGGCATGTGATGACTCCTCAGGTAAGCTTTAGCTACAGGCCAGATTTTTCTGATTTAGCTAAAGGGAATTATAAACTTGCTTACTATACTGACGGAACCCCGAAAATCGGATCAGATGGACAGCAGCAAAAATATTCAATTTTTGAAGGCTCCCCCTATGGATTTCCGGGAGCTGGCCGCTCTGCCTCAATTTCATTTAGTTTAGACAATACAGTTGAGGCCAAGGTGCTGACTCCAAATGATACAACAGGAAAAGGCGAGAAAAAAATTCCTATTATTCAGGGTTTAAGCATTAGCGGCTCGTACAATTTTCTGGCCCCAAGCTTTAAACTATCGACACTTGGATTTAGTGGACGTTCACAGTTTACAGATAAGTTAGGCGTAAATTATTATGGTACTTTAGATCCGTATAGATATACCGATACTGTAGATGTTTTAACAGGAAAGGTGAGTAGGAAGCTGATCGATGATTACGTTTGGAATGTGGGTAAACTGCCTCGGTTAACTAATTTTGGTTTCTCCTTTAATTACAGCTTAAATCCTGAAGCTTTAAAAAAGAAGAATGAGAACGAACAGAATTTAAAGGATAAAGCTGCTAAGACAGGTATGACACCAGAGCAGTCAGAGGAACTTGCTAAAGTAAGCAGGGACCCTAATGCATTTGTGGATTTTAAAATTCCATGGAACTTCGCCTTTAGCTATACTTTTAATTACAATACAGACAGGGTGGGACAAAATTCAACGATCACCAATACATTGAATTTTAATGGTGATGCCAACATCACCCCGAAATGGAAAGTCCAGTTTAACTCCGGTTGGGATTTTAAGGCGAGCACCTTCTCGCAAACCTCTTTAGCAATATACCGGGATTTACATTGCTGGGATATGAGCTTTAGCTGGATCCCTTTTGGTGCTTATCAGTTTTATTCTGTAGACATCAAAGTAAAAGCATCAGTGCTTCAGGATTTAAAACTGAGCAAGAGAAAGAATTACTATACCCGATTCTAATATTTGAATTTATGCTAGCTGAAATAATAACGATAGGAGATGAGATTCTTATTGGTCAGATTGTAGATACCAATTCTGCCTGGATGGCCAAAGAACTTAATCTGATAGGAATTAAAGTAAAACAAATTACCTCAGTATCCGACGATGCTGATCATATAACTGAAGCTATAGCGCTTGCCGAAAAAAGAGCTAAAGTGATTCTGATTACTGGTGGTTTAGGTCCCACTAAAGATGATATTACAAAAATAACTCTCGCCAGATATTTTAATATGGGGCTTAGGAGGGATGAGCCTACATTGGCGCACATTACTGAGATCTTTAAGCGGCATAATAGGCCAATGATTGAATCTAATATAAAACAGGCCGATGTGCCAGAGGGTTGCACTGTTATTAAAAATGAGAACGGAACTGCGCCTTGCATGTGGTTTGAGCATAATGGAAACATCATTGTATCTATGCCAGGTGTCCCGTTTGAAATGATGTATCTAATGCAGGAACAGATTCTTCCACGTTTAAAAGGGGCATTTAAACTTCCTTTTATTGTTCATAAAACCATACTTACCGCTAATATAGGCGAGTCGTTCTTAGCAGCTGAAATTGAGGGTATTGAAAATAGCTTACCTGAGCATATTAAACTTGCATACCTGCCAAGACTAGGTCAAGTACGTTTGAGACTGAGCAGTACAGGGACTAACGAAGCAGTATTGAGAGAGGAGGTAGAACTTTATGCTCAGCAGATTATTGCTAAAGTAAAGAAAAACGTTGTTGTAGAAGAAGATATTGCGCTAGAAAAGGCAATTCTAAATATAATGGATGAGAGAAAGCTAACGCTTTCGACCGCCGAAAGTTGTACCGGTGGATATATTGCCCACTTGATTACACAGCATCCCGGATGTTCATCTGTTTATGTGGGAGGGGCGGTTGTCTATTCTTATGAACTTAAGGAATCAGTTTTAGGTGTTAGCCCTCAAACCCTAAATAATTACGGTGCGGTGAGTGAACAGACCGTAAAAGAAATGGCTCAGGGAGCAATAGATCATTTTAAAACGGATTATGCTGTAGCGGTAAGTGGAATTGCTGGTCCGGATGGTGGTATGCCTGGTAAACCCGTTGGTACAGTGTGGATTGCAGTGGCAAGCCGCAAGCATGTTGTAGCAAAGGTCTATAGTTTTGGGAATAAAAGAGCGCAAAACATAGAACGTTCAGCCATAGCGGCTTTGACCATGATTTTGAATGAACTTAACCAATATGGAGATTAAGTGTTCAAAATACTTTACTTTTGCATCCGATATCAATCATGAAATAAAAAATGGCTCAATACGAATTATTGTTACCTAAAATGGGGGAAAGTGTTGCAGAAGCAACCATCATTAAATGGGTTAAACAGCCCGGAGATATGATAGAGATGGATGATACGGTTCTGGAAATTGCTACAGATAAGGTTGATTCTGAAGTTCCTTCGCCAATAGCAGGTAAGCTAATTAAACAGTTGTTCAAGGAAGATGAAATTGTACAGGTAGGTACAGTAATTGCGATTATAGAAACCGAATCTGAGACAACAGAAGATGTTCCGGTTACCATACCAGTAGTGGAACCGTCTATTATTGAAAGCATTCCAGGAACAGAACAATTGGCGTCAAATGATGCGAAAGACTCTGCGAAAGAAGATAGTGGTTCTGATCGTTTTTATTCTCCTTTAGTAAAAAACATAGCCGCACAGGAAAATATTGCAACAAGTGAATTAGATGCTATATCTGGTACAGGTGCTGATGGACGTTTGACTAAGGATGACTTGTTAAATTATATTCAAAATAAAAAAGGGGGAGCAGCTTCAAATACTCCTGTTGCACATACAGCTAAAATTGAAACATCAGTTAAAGAAGAAGCTGTTAAATCGGTTTCTCAGCCATTGACAAGTGTAAGTGGAGGTGATGAGATTATCGAGATGGATAGGATGCGTAAGTTAATTGCCGAACATATGGTAATGAGTAAGCACACTTCGCCTCACGTAACATCATTTGTTGAAGCGGATGTGACTAATCTGGTCTTATGGCGCGATAAAGTGAAAGGTAGTTTTGAAAAACGCGAAAATGAGAAGATTACTTTTACTCCTTTATTTATAGAAGCTGTTGCCAAGGCAATAAAAGATTATCCAATGATCAATGTTTCTATAAATGGAAACCAGATTATTAAAAAGAGAGATATTAACATCGGCATGGCAGCCGCTTTACCTAGTGGCAACCTGATTGTTCCTGTTATTAAAAATGCAGATCAATTTAATTTGGTCGGATTAACTAAATCGGTAAACGATTTGGCAAAACGTGCACGCATTTCTAAGCTTAAGCCTGATGAAACGCAAAATGGAACGTTTACATTAACTAACGTAGGTTCATTTGGTAATGTAATGGGTACACCTATTATTAATCAACCTCAGGTAGCTATTTTAGCCGTAGGGGCAATTAAAAAGAAACCAGCAGTATTAGAAACAGAATTTGGAGATGTGATAGCTATACGCCATATGATGTTCCTTTCGCTTTCATATGATCACAGGGTTGTAGATGGAGCGTTGGGTGGCTCTTTTGTAAGAAGGGTAGCTGATTATCTTGAAAATTGGGATTTGAACAGAGAAATATAAAATAACATAAAGTAAAAGGCCCCTAATGGGGCCTTTTCACTATCAAAACAAAGCAAAAATAATAACTAGTTAAATATCACTTCCTCTTCAGAAACCTTTAGGATTTGCTGTTCGGTGTAAGTGTACCTACCAGTATGAGCAATAAAAATATCCTTTTGCTCAAGAAGGTCGCGGTTAGCCAATAAAGTTTTCAGGCTTACATTTCCAATTACATATTTGTAATCATTACGGGAGAACCGCTCAATAATATTATCTATCTGAAGTTTTTCCAAGGTATACTCATGGGTGTAACGTAGATAAACTTCAATGTTTACATTGTCAGTATGAACTAATCCGTTATGCTGATGATATTTTTTATACTCGTAACGGTAATCATACCTTAAGGCAGCTATATCAGATAAAACAGCTGCTCCGGTTGGGTGTCCGCCGGCACCTTTTCCAAAGAAAAACTGTTTATCAGCAAAGGCGGCCTGAACCGTTACGCCGTTATATTCGTTTTCTACATTGAACAGGAAATCATCAGATTTTACAAACTTTGGCAATACATAAGTAATGATTTGCTTGGTACTTATTTTACGCGCAGTAGGTACAAGTTTAATTTTAAAATTCTTCTCCCTGGCATATTTAATGTCGTGCTCTGATAAGTTCTGAATGCCTACATTAAGTATCTTATTAGGATCAATAAATAATCCATAAGCATGAGCAGTTGCAATGGCTAGCTTAAATTTAGGATCATAACCTCCAACATCCAGAATAGGATTAGATTCAGCAAAACCAAGATCTTGCGCCTGCTTTAATGCAACGCCATATTCAAGATTTTCATTAAATATTTTAGATAGGATGTAGTTAGATGAACCGTTGAATATTCCACTTATACCATGTAGTAATTCATTGTCGTAATATTCTTCCAGATTACGGATGATAGGTATACTGCCACAAACTGCACCTTCATACAGTAGAGAAGCATTGTGTTTTTCTTGCAATTCCACCAGTTCGACCAGATGAGTGGCAATCATTTTTTTATTAGCAGAAACTACATTTTTGCCACTAATTAATGCTCTTTTAACGATGTTGTACGCTATCTCGGCATCATCAATTAATTCAACTACAGTATTGATTTCACTATTGTCTAATATCTCATCATGATTTGTGGTGAAAAGATGTGCCTCAAGGCTACGTTTTTTCTCAGGATTTTTAATAGCTATTTTAACGATCTCAAGGTTTAGGTCCTGACCGCGAATAATATCATGCAATCCTTGTCCAACAACTCCAAAACCAAATAAACCGATCTTAAGTTTCTTACTCATCTAAATACTATGCTGTTTTATGTAATTTAATTATTTTCTTGTTGACACTTTCTTTTAAGAATGTGCCAATTATGTTGGTTAATATATCTGTCTCAATTAAAAAACCATCGTGACCATAAGCAGAGCTAATACTTTGGAGTGCTGCTCCTTGAATATGCTTTGCTAAGAACTCTTGTTCACAAAGAGGAAATAGAACATCGTTTTCAATTCCTATTACCAGCGTATTTGCTTTAACTAATGCTAAGGCATCAACAATACTTTTTCTGCTTCGGCCAACATTATGGCTGTCCATGGCTTTACTTAGGTACCAATAACTATAGGCATTAAAGCGTTTACAAAGTTTTTCGCCCTGATAATTCTGGTAAGAGGCAGCTCTGAATGAACCCGTTTTGTCATTTACACTTTCTAATTGTGTAGCTGAATATGCCTCATAAGTGCGATAAGATAATAAAGCAATGCTTCTTGCAGCCTTTAAACCTTTTAAGCCACCATCTGGCTGCTGTGCGTAAAATGTACGATCTGTGCTGATTGCTAAACGCTGACTCTCATTAAATGCAATTCCCCATGGCGAGTGTACTGCATTTGTAGCTACAAGAATTAGATTGTCTACGCTTTTGCTATCTGTAATGGCCCATTCCAATGCTTGTTGGCCGCCTAAAGAACCTCCGATTAACACCTTAATGTGTTGAATGCCAAGATGTGTTGCAAGCAGACGGTGAGCAGCAACCAAATCTCTAATGGTAAATTCTGGAAAAGCAAGGTAATATGGTTGTCCTGTTACCGGATTTATACTTAGTGGATTGGTTGTGCCGTAATTAGAGCCTAATACATTTGCACAAATGATAAAGTGCTCCTCGGGGTTAAACAGATCGTTATTGCCGAAAAGTCCTTTCCACCAGTCTAAAACATCAGCATTGGCTGTAAGTGCATGGCATACCCAGATCACATTATCTTTCTTCGCATTTAGTTTGCCATAAGTTTGATAAGCAACTTCTAATTTGCGTAGTTTTTTCCCGTTCTCCAGTTTAAATAACTTTGTATGCGTATATGTGGCAGTAGTGCTCATTCTTTAGATCTTGTAGCGTTTTATTTTATTTGTTTATAGCAGCAAAGGCTTGTTCAAAATCAGCCTTAATATCATCTATGTGTTCAATTCCTACTGAAACACGTAGCTGGCTGGCAGTAATGCCTGCTGCAATTTGTTCTTCGTCATTTAGCTGTTGATGCGTAGTTGCTGAGGGTTGTATGATAAGGGTTTTTGCATCACCCAGGTTTGCAAGGTGACTAACAAGCTTAAGATTGTCGACCAATGCCGTTGCTTTTTCTTTATCACCATGTAGTTCAAAAGATAGTACTGCACCGAAACCATTCTTTAAATATTTTTTGGCATTGGCATGGTATGGGCTACTTTCAAGTCCAGGATAATTTACACTTTTCACAGCATCATGGTTCTCTAGCCAGGTTGCCAGTGCAAGTGTGTTATCTACGTGCCGTTGCACGCGAAGTGATAAAGTTTCTAATCCCTGAATTAAAAGGAAAGAGTTGAAAGGAGAGATGGCCGGGCCAAAATCCCTTAACCCTTCAACGCGGGCACGAATAATGAATTGAATATTTCCAAAAGGACCACCAATTCCAAAAACATCATTAAAAATTAAACCATGATATCCTTCCGATGGTTCGGTAAATTGAGGGAATTTACCATTTCCCCAGTTATAATTTCCACCATCTACTATTACCCCGCCAATACTGGTGCCGTGTCCGCCAATCCATTTGGTAGCAGATTGAACAACAATATGGGCCCCGTGTTCCAAAGGTTTAAATAGATAACCGGCGGCACCAAAAGTATTATCTACTATTAATGGTAAATCGTGTCTGTTAGCAATGGCAGATAATTTTTCGAAATCAGCGATACTAAAAGCTGGATTACCAATGGTTTCTAAATATATAGCTTTGGTATTTGCATCGATTTTTGTTTCAAAATCATTAGCATCATCACCATTAGCGAATCTAACCTCAATACCAAGGCGTTTAAAGCTTACTTTGAACTGATTATATGATCCACCATATAAATGAGATGAGGTTACAAAATTGTCACCTGCCTGTAGGATATTATTTAACGCAATAAATTGAGCTGCCTGTCCAGAAGCCACTGCTAAAGCGGCCACACCGCCTTCAAGTGCTGCTACTCTTTTTTCGAAAACATCTGTTGTAGGATTCATGATCCTGGTATAAATGTTTCCGAATTCTTTTAGCGCAAATAAGTTTGCTCCATGTTCAGAGTTCTTAAAGCCGTAAGATGTGGTTTGATATATTGGAACAGCTCTTGATCCTGTTGTAGGATCAATTTCCTGACCTGCATGTACCTGTAATGTTTCGAATTTATGTGATGTTGACATGTTCTATTTAGTTTTAAGTGGTTCCTGTAATGTTTTGATTTAGATACGTTGTGGAGGTTTTAGCTTCGGAAACGTATACGATTGTTAAGCGTACCCCTGCAAGGGGCCTTCCGTATGAATGTGAAATGCAAAAGGAAGATTTGTAAATTATAGTATGCAACAGCACATGCAATTCGCCTGCTGAGGATAACAATAATTTAATAGATTTGAGGTAATTCTTACAATTTTCATTTTGTTTCAATTTATCTTTCCAAACGACACCATGTCTTTTGGTCAGGAATTGGCACCTTCTCCATCTTGGGAGGGTTGCCAGTGGGTCAAAGAGCCTGTCTCTCGCCACTTCTTTATAAATCAAACCTTTTATTAAGGAAGGTTGACTTGATTAGCTTTCGCTAAATGATATTGCAAATGTAGATTTAAGTTAATAAATATCCAAAATTATATTTTGGATATTTATTAACTTGTTGTATTCCAGTGTTGTAAATTGGTTTTTTGGTAGGGTGTCTTGATTTTATCCTGCAAGTGCCTGATCTAAATCTGCTATTAAATCATCAATATGTTCTAGTCCAACAGATATCCGAATTAAATTTTGTGGGGTTTTGGTATCAGGTCCTTCCACAGATGCACGGTGCTCTATTAAACTTTCAACTCCGCCTAAACTTGTAGCCTGTGCAAAAAGTTTAACTTTATTAACCACTTTTCTGGCCTCATCAGCACCTCCTTTAATTAACACTGATAACATTCCACCAAAGCCATTCATCTGCTTTTTTGCTATATCGTGCTGAGGATGAGTTGTTAATCCTGGATAATAAACTGCTTCAATAGCGGGGTGTTTTTCGAGGTGTAATGCTAAAGCCATTCCATTAGTGCAGTGACCGCGCATACGATATGCCAATGTTTTGATACTTCTTACTAACAGGAAACAATCGAACGGAGAGGGTACTGCTCCACCAACTTGCTGTACATTTCTGATCTTTTCCCAAAAATCATTTTTTTGTGCGGAGATAAGTACACCACCAAGAACATCACTATGGCCTCCAATGTATTTTGTTGAAGAGTGCATTACAATATCAGCCCCAAAATCAATAGGATTTTGTAAGCATGGCGAAGCAAAAGTGCTGTCACAGGCAAGGATAAGGTCATTTTCTTTGGCAATTTTAGAAACTCCGGCAATGTCCGTGATTTTTAATAGTGGATTAGAAGGGGTTTCTATCCATATCAGTACGGTATTCTTCTTAATGAATTTTGCTATGTTATCAAGGTTAGTAAGATCTATGAAATCAATTTCCAGCGTATCTTTAAAAATGGTCTGCAATTGTTTTTTAAAACCCCAGTACATGTCGTCAGGAGCAATGATATGGCTTCCTGGTTTTAAAGCTTGAAAAACTGCCATCCCCGCTGTATTCCCTGAAGAAAATGCACAGGCTTCTACACCTTTTTCCAATTCTGAAAGCGTACTTTCTAATGCTGATCTATTTGGATTACTTACTCTGCTATACATGTGTCCACCAGAGTAGCCACCGTCTTCATTTCTCAGGAAGGTGGTAGATAGATTTATTGGGGGGGTGACATCGTTAGTGCTGACTTTGTATAAATTTCCAGCATGTATTGCAAGTGTTTCTGGCTTCATTATTACGGGGTTAAAAGTTAAGATTGGGCATAAGGTGTAACAAAGTTAAGTGTATAATATTATTCACCTTAAGTTTTGGCAAGATTTATGTAATTGAATTATCAAATTAAAGAAGAATATGAAAAGAATATTACTGATAGCAGCCATTTTATGCAGTTCGTTAATGGTTTTGCAAAGTTGTTCACCTAAAGGCGGTGCAACTCAAAGTTTAAAGAAAGGTAATGTAACTGGTAATTGGGTTTTAAATGATATTACATTTGAAGGCTTACCGCAATCAGCAGTAAAATCATTATTTGATGAAGGTTCTTACACTTGTTTTCAAGGAAGTACCTGGAGTCTTACTAACAGCGGTAATGGAAGTTACACTTTACCGGGTGGTGGAGAATGTACTGCAAAAACTCAGAAAATATACTGGTCAGTAAGTCCTGCAGATGAGACATTCCAATTCAAAAAGATCTTTGAAGGTGAAAAAGCCAAAAACGTAACTTCTGGTTACAGATCGGTATTGTCTTCTACAGATGGCAATAGCATGGTTATTAAATCACCTGTAGAATACGGAGCAAAAACCGCTTACATTGTATTGAATTTTACAAAAGCAGCGAAATAAGAATAAAATAGTTTGGTTTAGGGAAAAGGGTTCAATTAGTTTTGAGCCCTTTTTTTATTGATTTTTTTGTTTGATATCTTTTAATATCTATATTTGAATTCATCTGATGATATGATGAATCAATATGAAAAATCTTATACAAAAAAAGTCTTTGGCGGATGAAGTAGCTGCACGATTAAGTGAGCAGATTTCTCTTGGACAATACAAAGTGAATGAACAGTTGCCGATAGAGCCCGAATTGATGAAAAACTTTGGTGTTGGGCGTTCAACTATAAGGGAAGCCATAAAAATATTGGCCAACTCGGGGTTGCTTAGGGTTCAACAAGGAGTTGGAACTTTTGTAGATCAGCTAACCGCAAATAGGGAGCCTATGGATTTGCGGTTAAAGCGCGCTAACGTTAAAGATCTGGATGAGGTTAGGCAATTACTTGAAATGAAAATTGCAGAGAAAGCGGCACTTAACAGAACTGAAAATGATATTTTGACAATAAGGACTCATCTCGAAAACAGAAGAAGAGCGGCAAAAGAGGGGCTGTTAGAAGAGTGTATTGAAGCAGACGTGCAATTTCATATATCAATTGCCGAAGCTTCAAAGAATGAAATACTAGCCGATTTATATAAATCAGCCTCCATTCATTTAAAAAATTGGTTCCTTCAAACACATTCAGATGCCAGAGCCTTCGAAGAAACTTACATATATCATGAGCAGTTGCTAAAAAGCATTATTGCCGGAGACCCCAAAAAGGCCTGGAATATTGCAGCAAAAATATTAGGACACGTATCTCAATAAAAATTTATTAAAATTCATCAGATGATCTGATCTGAAAAATATGGAAAAAACATCTTTTACAAACACTACCGTTATCGACGCAAAGAGGATTACACAGCAAACAGTATTCTCTATTTTATTCACAATTAGTTTTACGCATTTACTTAATGATATGCTTCAGGCAGTAATTCCTGCTGTATATCCTGTAATAAAAGAAAAGTTCAATCTTACTTTTGCACAAATAGGCCTTATCACTTTCACTTATCAGCTAACAGCATCAATATTGCAGCCGTTTATTGGGTTTTATACAGATAAGAAGCCCCGTCCGTATTCACTTGTTATGGCAATGGGGTTTACACTCTGTGGACTTGTAGCCGTGTCATTTGCTTCCAGCTTTTTAAATATCCTTCTTGCGGTAAGTTTGATAGGAGTAGGGTCTTCAATATTCCATCCGGAATCTTCGAGGGTGGCCCATTTAGCTTCCGGAGGTAAAAAGGGACTAGCACAATCTATTTTTCAGCTGGGTGGAAATGCAGGTAGTGCTATAGGGCCGCTTTTGGCAGCAATTATAGTTGTTCCCCATGGTCAATTTTACCTTATATGGTTTTCATTAGCTGCAATTTTAGGTATTGTAGTACTGTCTAGAGTTGCAAAATGGTATCAGGAACAATTGGCATTAAAGGCATTAAATAAAAGTATTGTTAAGGAAGAGATTCATCATAATTTATCTAAGAACCGAGTGGTACTTTCCTTAGGTATTTTAATGGTACTTATCTTTTCAAAATACTTCTATATGGCTAGTATGACTAGTTACTACACATTCTACCTAATGGATAAATTTAATGTGTCGGTGCAGCAGTCTCAGGTCTATCTATTTGCTTTTTTAGGGGCAGTTGCTGCCGGTACGTTAATTGGAGGGCCATTAGGAGATAGATTTGGCCGTAAGTATATCATCTGGATTTCGATTTTAGGCGCAGCGCCATTTACATTACTGCTGCCGTATGTTTCTTTATTCTGGACAGGTGCTTTATCTGTTATTATCGGCTTAATTATTTCTTCCGCATTTTCTGCAATACTGGTTTATGCAACCGAATTGGTACCCGGAAAGGTGGGTATGATTGCGGGGCTGTTCTTCGGTTTTGCCTTCGGAATGGGTGGGCTAGGCTCTGCAGTTCTGGGTAAGCTGGCGGATCAGACCAGTATTGAATATGTATTTAAAATTTGTGCTTTTCTTCCTTTGATTGGGATTTTTACAGGATTCCTCCCAAATATAGAGGGTAGTAAAAAAAGATAATTTTTGCGCTCAATCGTACTCCTTTATTCATTAGATAGTAGTGGATTGGGAGTACTTTTTTATTTATCCCACCATACCCTTGATGTTAAAGCATCACCACCATTTAATCTAGCAACTGCAGCTCTATAGTTCACAGGATTATTCAAAGCTTCAGATGATAGGTATATCATTCTTCTGGGGATTGTTCCATTGGTTACATTACTGGTATAATTAACAGGTATCAATTTAGGGTAGTCTGATCTTTTCCAATTTAACCACGATTCAATAAAATTAAAGTTGGTGCCCGTAGCCACCCAATACTGGGTGTTGATTTGATTAAGGGCCATTTCCAGGTCAGATTGCATTAGTGGATGCTCATTTACATAGGTATTGATGATTTCAGGGGCTATTTTTGCTTGTACATCCTGCTGTTCCATTGATTGCAATGCGCCTCTAAGGCCATTTGAATAATGTTGGGTCGCAGTGCCGGAAACATTCCACCCTTTCAATTTTGCCTCAGATAGTAAAAGTTCTGTTTCGGCATATGTTATAATAAAAATTGGTCCGCCAAGTTTCAAGTAAACAGAGGTTCTTGGTCTTGAATATTTACCTAGAGGAGCCAAATCAGCACCTGAACCTGTTCCCCCGGGATACATTGGATGTTTACTGATATCTGTATTTCCTCCAAGCAGGTCATAACCGTTGGGCAGCCCGATTTGAACTGATGCATCTGTATTTCCTGAAAGTGTTTGATTTATATTTTTTGCAAGTCCATCTTGAGGTACTTCAGCTATGACGCCCAATCTTGGATCTCCAGTATTTCTTAGGTAATCAATTAAGGTTTTGCTCCATTTAACTTCAATATAATCTGAAAACACACGTAATGCAACCGAAGAGCTATTTTGGCTACCTGAGCTCGTAGCATCAGTCATTAGAATTGCATTGTCATTTACATCGGAAAAAGCATGATCTGAAGCTTTTTCAACCCAAAGTCGAGCTATATCGGGTCGAATCTTGCTTAACCTCATTGCCACTCGTATCATTAAAGCGTAGCCAAACTTTTTCCATTTATTAATGTCACCGTCGTAAAGCAGATCCGCCGTTGGTCCGGGCTTGTCAGGATTCAAATTTACAATGGCTTTTTCCAGATCTAATAACATGGAATTGTAGATGTCTTCCTGTTTATCATACAAAGGATATTTAATCCCTTGCCTGGCTTTTGCGGCTTCACTATAAGGCACATCTCCATAAGTATCAGTTATTCTTTGTAAAATTAGCACGAAAATCATATCTCCAATACTGATCAGATTTGAATATTTATCAGCATCTTTTTCAGTTGCGAGTCGCTGCATTTCTCTTATTGTGGAGGCTTCTGCATAGCCCTCTTCAAAAATCCGCCCTTGATAATCCGTAAAGCTCGCTACATTTATATATTTATCCCCGTTATTATAGTAATAATAAGTAGACGCGAGTAACTGCGTCATTGTACTTTGATAAAGCAACTGATAATAACCTTTATTTGCGAATTTTAACTGAGCCGTTGAGAGTAGACTATTCGGGTCAAAGTTTGAAGAATTGGATTTTGTAGGATCATTATTTATTTCATCCAGTTGCTCTTTACTGCAGCTAAACATAATTATCATTATTAAAATCAATGGAAGAATAATTACTTTTTTCATAGCGTGCAGTTATTTAAACTTCAGATTCAGATTTATACCAAAAGTTCTTGTTGCGGGTAATGATGCTCCCTCTATTCCTGCATAAGCAAAGCTGGGAGAGAACTGTGATTCCGGATCTATATTCTTAGTATACTTCAGGATAGTTAATAAATTCCTTCCTATTAAATCAATTGAGGCATTTTTAAAAGGCGTTTTATTTAATATTTTGGACGAGAATGTGTAGCCAAGCACAACTTGTCTTAATTTTATAAAACTGCCATTTAAAACAGATAGTGCAGAAATATTTGTAGCCAATGCAGGGTAATAGTTGTAGGCAGGAACATTTGTGGTATTTGTTTCTCCATTTTCATACACGCCGTTAGCAACTATACCTGTTTCACGACCATAAAGCGTTGCTTTATTAAGGCCAAGAACATAGGAGTAATCTTCTGTAGCCGACAGAATTTTGTTTCCAAATTTATAATCTATTAGGAAGCTTAAACTGAAGCTTTTATATTGAAAGTTATTGCTGAACCCTCCGTAGAAAGATGGAAGCACACTGCCCATTGGTTTCATCTCTCCTCGCTTTGGAACTCCATCTGAACCAATAATAACGTTTCCATTCTTGTCACGTTCATAATCATAAGCCATAATCTGAGTTATCGACTTGCCAACAACAAGCGCAGTGTTAGCATTTAGTGGTCGATAAGTGCCGCCAAATGCGTAACTGCTGATGCCATCTATTGATATCAATAAGTTATTTATATGACTGGCATTAATTCCTGCCTTCCAACTAAAGTTCTCATTGGTTATTAAATTGGTTTGTATAGAAGTTTCAATACCTGTATTACGGGTTTTGCCTAAATTTACATATGCAGATGTGAATCCCGTAGTTACAGATTGTCCGGCATTAATAATTTCCTTATTGGTAATCCTGTAGAAGTAAGTGAAATCAAGATCTATTTTGTTGCCAAAAAGTTTTAAATTAATACCTGTTTCAAATTCATTTAAGGTGAATGGCTTTAGGTTGTAATTTGGTAAATCCCTCGAAAAATTTCCTAAAGGAACGCCGTTTACAGACTTGTCTGAAGAATAATAGGTCTGTGTGGTATAAGGTACTGCCGGTTCTCCACTTGTTTGAGCAAAACTGGCTCTTACTTTACCAAAATCCAGACCTTTTATTTTTAAAAAGTTAGAGAATATAAAGCTACCTGATACACTTGGTACAAAAATGCCCCTGTTATTTCTGGGAAGTGTAGAATATACATCGTATCGTCCGGTAGATGATAGGGTAAGGTACTTTTTGAAATCAATGTCGACCGTGTAATATGCCGACTGGGTAACAATTCTTGAAAGTGCATTTCTACTACTAACGGCCGATAGATTATCGACTGTGTACAAATAGGGTATGATAAATTGGGTACCGGTTAACTCATTGGATTTTGTTCTTCTATTGCGAAAGCTTGCACCTGCAGATATATCTATGTTTAGGTCTTTAGTAATATCCCGGTTCCCCGAAAGAAGAATATCGGTATTTAATTCTGATGTTTTTGATTGATTTAGGGCATTTATACCACCCTGGCCATTTATAGAAAAAGCCGTTCCTGTTGGTACTATGCTTATAATGTGGTCATTACTAATATCGTAGCCAAATCTTCCCTGTACGAACACCCTATTGCTCAAATCGTATTTGAAAAGCGCTGAGGATATAAACCTGTCGCGCGTAGCATTGTCTTCTTTTTTATTGATGGTGAAATATGGATTGGTTTTATATTCATCCGCATTCCACCTGGTTTCGGCTCCGGTATTTAGATCATATCCCGGAGCTAAAAAGGCCTGATCTGCACTTGTAGCTATGGCATTGATGCCATAATTTGGATTAATAGGACCATCGCTAAGGTATGATCTGTTTTTACCCCGCTCATAAATGTAATTGCCATTTAATGTGAGTGTGAGTTTTTTGGTTAGGTCATATGAAGCAAATATGTTTGAAGTTTTTCTGTTCAGATCGCTATTTCTTAAAATAGATTGATAATCGAGAATTGAAGCAGATGCATGATAGCTGCTTTTATCCGATCCGCCATTTAAAGAAATGGTATTTGTAAATGCCGGCGCTGTTCTATAGAATTTTTTTATATTGTCTTTTACTGGCACATACGGGCGGGTTTCTCCGTTAATTTGCACGCTTGGCTGTCCATCCATCTTTTCTCCCCAGCTAAGTATACCGGTTGCAATTGCTCCTGCAATGCTTTGTGGTCTTAAGTTTTGTGTACCCTGACCATATATGTATTGATAATCAGTATTATTTACAGGATTGTCAAATGAGAAATTAGAATTGTATTCAATAGAATTATCCGATTTCTTTTTTCCACTTTTAATTGTAATTATAATCACACCGTTTGCAGCGCGTGCGCCGTATAAAGCGGAAGCGGAAGACCCTTTTAATACAGTAATAGTCTCTATGTCATCGGGGTTGATGTTACTAATTCCATCCCCATAATCAACACCTCCATATTCATTTGCACTCCCACGCTGAGTATTATCTATAGGTATCCCATTAATAATAAAAAGAGGGGGGCCTGCGTCTTTGCTTGCCGCACCTCTTAGCAGTATTCTGGCAGAAGAGCCTGGTCCTCCATTCACACCACTTACATTTAATCCCGCTACAAGTCCTTCTAATGCCATAGCAAGGTTTGATTCCCTTGCCTTTGTTAGTAAAGAACCGTCAATAGTTGATACAGAATAACCTATCTTTCTGTTCTCTTTTTTAATATTTAAGGCTGTTACTATTACTTCATCCAGCAGCTTAACTGAATCAATATGCTGATCTTCCGTTGCTCTCGGTTTTATAACAATAAGGTTGTTGGGAAGTAATTTATAATTGTAATTAGTGTTAATAAGAATCTGGTCAAGCACTTTAAAGGTTTCCTCATTCTTTACATTAATGGTAATTTTCTTATCAGGAATTTTACGTTCACTAAATACAAATCGATAAAAGGTCTGATTTTGTATCTCATTAATAACTTGATTAAAACTTGCCGATTCGAGCTTTAATGTCACTTTCGTTTGCGAATGGACATTAACTGCTATCATAAGGAAGCAGAAAATCAATACTTGTCGCATCGTCTGCATCATAAGCTTCGTACTCGGGTCTTGGTGGTAATTTTTTTAGAGGGATTTTAATAAATATATATAATATTCCCCTCTTTTTTATAGCTGAAATTTTCTATATAACTCAAAGCATTTAATAGTTCATCGATGCTTTCTTTCTCAAACTTTCCCGTGAATGTATAATCTTTCTTTCTCTCATCATTAAACCTTATCTCAACACCATATTTTCTTTCAACATCTCGGGCAATAGAAACGAATGTTTGATTCTTGAACACTAATCTGTCATTTAACCAGGAAGTTTCCATTATGCTGTTGCTGCTGCTATCCTTTGAATTATAATAAGTCAATGGAACTATTGTATAATTAACACTGTTTTTGTCGGCAAGAGTAAACTTATGGTTTGGTTTTAATATGATCTTTTCAGCAGGTTTGTTATTCAATGTGACCTGAACAAGCCCTCTTACCAAAGTTGTTTCAATAAATGAATCATCCTCATAAACTTTTACATCAAAAGCAGTTCCTAAAACCTTTATCCTCATATGTTTCGTATGAATAATGAAAGGATGTTCAGGGTCTTTTTTTACGTCAAAAAAAGCTTCACCATTAAGATATACTTCCCTGGTTTTTCCGCTAAAGGATGCTGGATATTTTAATTGACTTTTAGCGTTTAAGTTTACTTCAGTACCGTCTTCAAGTATGATTTTTGATTTATCCCGGGTTGGTGTTTGCAAAACCTTCCATTCTGTAATATCATTGTTCCCGGCAGAATTATCCGGAATAAAAAAATGATATGCAGCAAAAGAACAGATACAAAAGGCAATAACAGCCGCAATCCGGTACCAGCTAACAAAGTTTCTTTTTATCGGTTCTTCAATATTTTGGATAAACTTAGGTTCTGGAACAGCTATTTGTTGTTTAATCTTTTCAAAAACTGAATCAATATTATTGGCGGTTGGTTTTTCGTCGTTAAAATAACCGGTTAAATTTTCGTACTCACTCCTGTGATCCACACTTTTTGAAAGTAGTTCTTTAAGCTCAATAAGCTCTTTGGGTGAAATTTCACCGGCTAATCTTTTACCCAAAAGCTCCGTAAATCTTTGATCAGTCATTTGTGTTTTTGTTGTGTTATTATTATAGTACTGTTTTTACTTAAAAATGCCTACAATACTCTAAAAAATAGTTTGTTAAGCTTATTAAAAAAATAAGACTTATAATTTTTCCGCTAATGTTTTGTTTATCATTATTACTGCATTTGTACTTAGCTTCTTTATATGAAAGTAATGTAATCCTTAGTTTATCAATAGCCCTGAAAAGCTGTGTTTGCACCGTTCTTGGAGATATATTTAGAATTTCTGCTACCTCTTTATATCTCATCCCATTTTCTTTAATCAACCTAAAAACCATTTTTGCCTGCAATGGAAGTTTTTCAATTGCATTATCCAGTTTAATGTGCAATTCTTTGCGCTCCAGCTCTTTCTCAGGATTATTGTTATCCGAGAATGGATATTCGCCCGACAATTCTAATTCAGTCATATGGATTCCTGAATATTTTTTAAGATGTTTTAATGATTGATTTCTAACAGCAACAAACAGATATGTTTCAGGATTAATTACATGCAGGTTTACCTTTCTGTTTTCCCAACATTTTACGAATATTTCTGAAATAATATCTTCAGCAACCTCTTTTTGACTTACATAATAACAACAAAATTTAAAAAGTTTATTAAATAGTGCATAGTATAAAGCCTCAAAGGATTTAACATCGTCTTCAACGGACATTCTGGTCCACAGACTGGATAAGTCGGGCTTTACTGTTTTCAATTGCTAAATAGATTGGTTTTTTTCCACTGCAATGTAGCGAATTAAAATAATTTCAAAAAAAATGAATTCGTTGTAGGCAATTTCTTTCCAAAACTGATCTCTTCTCTAAATACTGGTCATTGTGTGCCGTCAATTGCTTTGAGCCATCAAAGAATTCGCTAACCAAGCTCGGTTACAATTAACCATTTGTACGCAATTGACTGTATTGATGAAAATTATTAACCTAAACTAAACAAATGTATGAAAATGAGGAAAGTTCATTCCACAACCAGTGCCCTAGAAATTACATTTTCTAGCACAACCAGAGGCTTGCGGAAGCTAGTGCTCCTAGTAGTCGCTGCGCTTGGCTTACAGAATACCACTAAAGCAGAAGGTATTGTAGCAAACAAAAATTTATTTCCAAATCGCGCCAAGGAGGTAAAACATTCAATTAATGTAAGTGAGACAGTCGCCAAGACTGTAACCGGATTGGTAATCGACGATACCGGATTACCGCTTCCTGGTGCAACTGTTGCCGCTAAAGGTACCAGTGCTATAACGGTTACTGGCAGTGATGGGAAGTTTACATTAAATGTTCCTGACAATGTTACTATACTGGTAGTTTCCTATATTGGTATGGAATCTCAGGAAGTAAACATCAGTAATTTAACCAACGTAACTATAAACTTAAAACCTTCCGGGAATGCAAATTTAACAGAGGTAGTAGTTACCGCTTTAGGTGTAAAACGTGAGAAAAAAGCGCTGACCTTCGCTGCACAGCAACTTGCAGGCACAGAGCTTACAAAAGCTGGAAGTCCGAATTTCATGGAGGCTTTAAGCGGTAAGGCTGCTGGTATTGATATCGGCATCAGTAACTCAGGTGTTGGAGGTTCAACAAAAACGGTATTAAGGGGTTCAAAATCAATTGCAGGAAATAGTGAAGCACTTTTTGTAATCGATGGAGTACCTGTAGTAAATAACAAAGGTGGGCAACCGGGTTCTTATGGTGGAACAGATGGTGGCGATGGTCTTTCTGCATTAAATCAAGACGATTTTGAATCAGTTACTATTTTAAGGGGTGCCAATGGAGCTATTTTATATGGTAGCCAGGGAGCCAATGGCGTAATTTTAATTAACACTAAGAAAGGTCAGGACGGCAAAATTGCTATCGCTTTAAATTCTACAATAAATTTTAGCAATGCTGCAACATTACCTGAGTTTCAATTTGATTATGGTGCAATAGGTGGTAGCGATTACAGCTGGTCCAAAACAAAGGGGGATTATCAACGTAACTATATTGACGATTTTTTTCAGACCGGTGTAAATACTATTAATTCACTTTCAGTATCTGGTGGCAATGAAAGAACAACCACTTATTTTTCCTATGCAAATAATAACGCATCGGGCATTGTGCCAACCAGCACTTACAATAAGCATAATGTTACCTTAAGTCAGGAAACAAAACTATTTGATGATAAGCTTACTTTGAGTGGAAATGTAAGGTTCTCTAACGAAAAGTCAAAAAATCGCCCTGGAGCCGGCTATTACAATAATCCGTTAACGGGGTTATATTTATTTGCCCGCGAAAGAGATTTTAATGATTACAAAACCAATTATCAAGTTTTTAATACTGAACGAAATCTGTATAGACAAAATTGGTATTCTACCGAAGAAAAACAAAACAATCCGTATTGGGAATTATATAATGACCCAAAACTTTCTACCAGTAACAGAGTAATTGCTTCAGCAAAAGCTTCATATGCATTTTTACCACATTTTAAATTTGATGTACGTGGGAACATTGATTATAATGACAGATTATTAGACTATCGTTATGCTGCAGGGGGCAACTCGGTAAGCGTAAGTTCTAACGGAACATGGAATTACGCCAAGTATAATGACAAGGCCTTATATGGTGATGCTATCTTAAGCTACGACAACACTTTTGGCAAATTCAGTTTGAATGGCGTATTGGGGGGAAGCATCCAGGATTACACGTTTAATGATGGGATGACTTTTGCCAACGGTACAACACCGCTTCAGTACCCGAACTTTTTCAGTTTCGCAAACCTGCCTTATAATCTGGTTATAAATCAGACCTACAGCAGAGTTCAGAAACAGGGCTTATTTGCCAATGCTTCTCTAGGGTTCAAAGATATGATCTATGTAGATCTGGCAGGGCGTAACGACTACGCATCTACCCTGGCAACGACCGGAAACGATTCCTATTTTTATTATTCGGCAGGACTATCTGCAATAATCAGCCAAATGGTAACCATGCCCCATGAAATCAATTTCTTAAAACTAAGGGCATCTACCTCTCAGGTCGGAAATGAGGTGCCATATAATATCGTAAACCCAGGTAATGTTATCGGTGGTGCAGGTGGACCGAACGGCATAGGGGGAATTACCAGAAATACACAAACACCTTTTGCGACATTGGTACCCGAAAAAATAATCAGTAATGAGATTGGCTTGGAAAGCCGTTTTTTAAACGATAGGCTAACTCTTGATTTTACCTATTATAAAAATACAAGTACCAACCAATTTTTATCTTTGCCAGCACCTTCGGGTTCCGGTTACACCTTTTACTACGTGAATGCGGGTAAGGTTACCAACCAAGGTTTTGAGTTAACATTGGGCGGAGACCCGATAAGAAACGAAAACTTCCAGTGGAACACATCTGTTAACCTATCACGGAACAAAAACAAGATTGTGGAGTTGATTGCCGATAACCCCGGTTATCAGGTAGGTAGCGATAGCGAAGGTTTTAATTCAATAATCAAAGCTGGTGGGTCTTTTAACGACTTATACATTTTCAAATTTGCACGAAATGCATCAGGTCAGATTATATTGGACGATGCTGGGAAACCGAGTAAGGCTGCAACGCAGGAATATGTTGGAAATTTAAATCCAAATTTGATAACCGGCTGGAATAACACATTTACATATAAAAAATTAAGTTTAAGCGCTCTGGTAACGGCTAAGTTCGGCGGTGTTGCTTTCTCTAAAACCGAGGCTTTCCTGGATTCTTACGGGGTAAGCAAAAGAACTGGCGAAGCACGTGATGCTGGAAGTATTCCGATTAATGCCATACAGGGTACTACCCCTCAAAGCTCAATTGACCCGGCGCTGTACTATTCAACAATTGGCGATAGAAATGGGATTATGGAGCCTTATGTATTCTCCAGGACCAATGTCCGCTTGGCGCAGTTATCTTTAGCTTATAACTTGCCAATTAAAGGCTCGGCTATTAAATCAGCTTCCATTTCGCTTATTGGACGTAACCTGTTTTTCTTCTATAAAAAATCACCTTTCGATCCGGAGCAGTCGATGAGTACCAACAATAGCATGCAGGCTAATGATATTTTTGCCGTACCTGGTACACGTTCTTATGGGCTAAATCTTAAGTTAAACTTTTAATGTCTTAAAATAATGAAAAAAATATGTTTAATGGTGTTTGCTTTGATCGTACTCAACTCCTGCACCAAGAATTTCGAAGAGATAAATACAAATCCAAATCAAATAACAGATAAAATGTTAGAGCAGGATTTTAATCTGGTTGGATCTTCCTTCTCAGTTATGTTATTTAACCTGATGGGCCACCAAATTGAAGAAGATCTGTGTTATGACAACTGGATGGGATACATGGGCTCTCCAACTCCTTATGTTGCAGGTGTAAACAATACCACTTATTACCTGCGTTGGATTGATGCCTATTGGAATCGTATATATGGTAGTGTAATGTCTCCATCAAAACAGGTAATACAGCTTGCTGAAGAAAAAGAATTACCATTATTTGGCGATTGGGCAAAATTGGTCAGGATATTAGCCATATCGAAATTAACGGCTATCTATGGTCCTGTAATCTATTCGAATTATGGCACTCCGGGCTTAGGTTCAATCAAATACGACAAGGAGTCGGATCTATATAACAATCTGTTTACACAGTTAGATCAGATTGAAACAAATTTCAAAGCCAACACATCGTACACCGGATTTACCAAATTCGACCCCAGCTATAAAGGCAATATTGCTTCATGGTTAAAATTACTTAATTCGGTGCGTTTCCGTTTAGCCATGCGTTTGGTTAAGGTTAGCCCTACAGTTGCTAAAACCCAGGGAGAAAAAGCCTTGGCTGACCCAGTTGGGTTAATCACTACCAATGCCGAGAATTTCCTTATTTCGTTAAATGGAGAGGTAATGCCTGTTTCAATGATCTCTTTTGACTGGAACGATACCCGTATGGGTGCAACCATGGAATCTTTTATGGTGGGTTTAAAAGATGGACGTATGAATAAATACTTTGCTGAAGTAAGTGATGCTAGTTTAGTTACTGACCATCCTGCATACAAATATAAAGGTATTCGCAGCGGCGCTTTCATCAATGCCAAAGATGATAGAGTTTCATATTCTACAGTGAGTACAGATTTCAAATCAGTGCAAAACAGAAGAGGGTTTACTGCATCAGAAACAGCTTTTTTGAAAGCTGAAGCGGCACTAAGAGGATGGGCAAACGCAGGAGATGCTAAAACAAACTATGAAAATGGAGTACGCCTTTCTTTTGCCGACTGGGGGGCTGCAGGTGTTGATGCCTATTTGGCTGATGCAACAAGTAAACCAATCAACTATATTGACCCAAAAGACAGTAAAAATAATTTCACAGCACTTTCTACCATTACGATAGCCTGGAATGCTGGTGACGCTAATGAACTGAAACTGGAAAAAATTATCACACAAAAATACTTAGCTACTTTTACCAATACTTTAGAAGCCTGGGTAGATTTTAGAAGGACAGGCTATCCCAAAATTCCACATGTTGCTAAAAATGACAGTAGCCCGGATTGGGGTATAATAACAGCCGATCAATGGATAAAGCGACTCGTATTTGTACCTGCAGAGAGAACCGGGAATGCTGCTGCTGTTGCAGAAGCTGCGACTTTTTTAAGCTCAGGTAAAGACGATATTGCGTCACGCTTATGGTGGGATACTACCACTCCAGGTAATTTCTAAAATTTTTGCAATAATATTCCTAAATGGCCGCCTTTTGGCGGCCATTTTTGTAAACTCCAAAGCAACTATCTGGTAAGCAGCTAAATGATCTTGTAAATAGAATCGTGAAGTGCCCTCTGTTAACGCTCTTTACATAATACTGACAGGTAAAATCCCTTAAAAAAGGGTTATCTGTTGATTTTATGTTACTTTTGTTCATTATACGTTATAAATGGATACTACTTCAAAACTAGCTCTGATTTTAAACGATCCAGATCTGCCTGAGGCACTTAAAGCAATTGCACAAAAGGTACAAAATCAAGAAAGGATTACTTTTGACGAGGGTGTTTACCTTTATGAACACGCCGAACTTGGGTACCTTGGTACTTTAGCTAATCACATAAGAGAGCAAAAGCACGGTGATAAAACCTATTTTAACCGTAATTTTCATTTAGAGCCGACTAACCTTTGTGTTTACGACTGTAAATTCTGTTCGTATTCTCGCTTAATTAAGCAGAAAGAAGAAGGCTGGGCCCTAACGATGGAGGAAATGCTCGATGTGGTTAAAAAGTATGACAACGAACCTGTTACCGAAGTGCATATCGTGGGCGGGGTTTTACCTCAATACGATGTTGCCTTTTATTCAGCGTTGTTTACTGCAATTAAAAAACACCGTCCTGAGCTTCATGTTAAAGCATTAACACCCGTAGAATATCATTATATATTTAAAAAAGCTAAAATTGACTATGCCACTGGCATGAAGTTAATGAAAGAGGCTGGGTTAGAGTCAATTCCAGGAGGAGGGGCAGAGATCTTTCATCCTGAGGTAAGAGACCTGATATCTAAAGATAAATGTACAAGCGAACAATGGCTGGCTATACACGAAGAATGGCATAAGCTGGGGATGCGCTCTAATGCAACTATGCTATACGGACATATCGAAAAATATGAACATCGTGTAGATCATATGGAGCAATTACGTCAGTTACAAGATAAGACAGGAGGGTTCCAAACTTTTATTCCTCTTAAATTCAGGAATCAGCATAATCAGATGAGTAATGTGCCGGAAGTATCTGTAATTGAAGATCTGAGGAACTATGCAATTGCACGTATTTACATGGATAACTTTGATCACATTAAAGCCTATTGGGCAATGATCAGCAGGCAAACTGCCCAACTTTCATTAAACTTTGGAGTAGACGATATAGATGGTACGCTAGATGATACCACTAAAATCTATTCAATGGCTGGTGCCGAAGAGCAAACTCCTGCAATGAGTACACAAGACCTCGTAAATCTGATAAAACAGGTAAAACGTCAACCTATTGAAAGAGATACTTTATATAATGTCGTAACCGATTACACTGATTTCGTTTTTGAGGATGAAGTGAAACCTCAATACTACAAATTACCCGTAATTAACTAATGGATAAGGAAATATACATCATCAGGCATGGTGAGACAGAATTAAATAAACTAGGAATTGTACAGGGCAGGGGAATAAACAGCGACCTTAATGATACCGGACGGAGTCAGGCTGCTGCATTTTATGCCATGTATAAAGATATACCATTTGAAAAGGTTTATACCTCAAACTTAAAACGCACCCATCAAACAGTTCAAGGATTTATTGATGCCGGGATTCCATGGGAACAGGTAGCGGGTTTAGATGAGCTTGCATGGGGCAAGTGGGAAGGAAAACCTAATGATGATAATGCAATAGCAGCGTTTAAAGCAATAGTTACAGCCTGGGATGAGGGTGATTATGACGCACATTTTGAAGGTGGAGAAAGTCCTAATCAGGTTTTAGCCAGACTTAAAGAGGCAGTAGACCTTATCAAATCCAAAAAAGATGAAAAGCTGATCCTGGTTTGTATGCATGGTCGAGCAATGCGTTTATTGCTGTGCTTACTTATGAATAAACCTTTATCGGAGATGGGAGATTTCCCACACCAAAATACAACACTTTATAAAGTTGAACTTACTGGCGATGAATTTAACATCGTTGAGTTTAATAATACCGACCATTTAAAATAATTCCTTTGAGCAATATTAAAATATCTGCAGTTTCCTATACAAATACTAAGCCCTTCATTTACGGAATTGAGCATTCGGAAATTTTAAATAAGATAGATCTAAGTTTAGATATCCCTTCGGATTGTGCTGCTAAATTGATTAATAATCAGGTTGATATAGGATTAATTCCTGTTGCTGCGATACCGCATGTGCCTAATGCTAATATCGTTGCAGATTATTGTATCGGATCAGTTGGTGCAGTAAACTCAGTGTTTATTTTTAGCGACGTTGAAGTTTCAGAAATTAAAACGGTAAGATTAGATAGTCAATCCCGAACCTCAAATAATCTTGCAAAGGTATTATTGAAATTTCACTGGAAACTGGATGTAGAATTTACTACAGATGTAAATGCGAAAACTGATGCAATAGTGTTAATAGGCGACAGAACTTTTGGTAAAAAGGCTGATTATGCTTTTGCTTATGATATGGGTCAGGAATGGATGGGTTTTACAGGCCTGCCATTTGTTTATGCTGCCTGGGTTGCCAATAAAACTATTCCTCAATCTTTTATTAAAGAATTTAATGAGGCATTGGCTTTTGGGTTAGGTCACCGTGCAGAACTCTTAAAAGATTTACCTGCTCGCGATGATTTTGATTTGAATGATTACCTTTTTCATAAGCTCGATTTTGATCTTACCGAAAAGAAAAGAGAAGCACTGGATTTATTCCTTTCTTACATTGCCCGACTTTAAACCTATAAACATTTTTTAAATTTTCAACAAATCATAAAGCCTACACATCAAGATAGTATCTTTACGATTTTGTAAACAGAATCATTTTGGCTAAAGATAATACTAAAGAAACCCCGTTAATGCAACAATACAATGCTATTAAAGCAAAGTATCCGGGAGCATTATTACTATTTAGGGTTGGCGATTTCTATGAAACATTTGGCGAGGATGCAGTTAAAACAGCGCAGATATTAGGTATCGTACTTACCAGACGAGGTACAGGACCAAATGGTGCTTTGGAATTAGCTGGTTTTCCTCATCATTCATTAGATAATTATCTTTCAAAGTTAGTTAGAGCCGGCCAGAGGGTGGCTATTTGCGACCAGCTGGAAGATCCCAAAACAACAAAAACAATTGTTAAAAGAGGGGTTACAGAACTGGTTACACCAGGGGTGGCTTACAATGACAATATATTAAGCCAAAAATCTAATAATTATCTGGCTGCCGTTTATTTCGATAAAAATTCAATAGGTGTATCTTTTGCAGATATCTCAACCGGCGAATTCCTGGTAGCACAGGGCGATGCCGAATACATAGATAAACTTTTACAAGGCTTTAAGCCAAATGAAGTAGTTTTTCAGAAAAGCAAAAGAAAAGAGTTCCTGGAGAATTTTGGCGACAAGTTTTATACTTTTCACCTGGATGACTGGGCATTTACCAACGACTACGCTAATGAAATTTTAACCAAACACTTTGAAGTAACTTCTTTAAAAGGATTTGGTGTTGATAAACTGCAAACCGGTATTGTAGCTGCGGGAGTTGTCCTTCATTATTTAAATGAAACTGAGCACCGCAATTTAAAGCACATTTCTTCCATCTCTCGTTTAGAAGAGGATAAATACGTATGGTTAGATCGCTTTACCATCAGAAACCTGGAATTGGTTAGTTCTACCAACGATAATGCCATTACACTTTTCGAAGTGCTTGATCAAACATCAACCCCAATGGGTGCCCGTTTGCTGCACAAATGGATCATAATGCCATTAAAGGAATTAAAACCCATCGAAGAGCGTTTGGGGGTGGTAGGCTTCCTGATTAAAAAAGAGCCGCTTTTAGAAGAATTCTTAACCCATATTAAGCAGATTGGTGATTTAGAAAGATTGATTTCCAAAGTAGGATTACAAAAAGTAGGTCCAAGGGAACTTTGTCAGCTAAAAAAAGCACTGTATCATATAGAATCTGTTAAAAAGATAGCAGAAGAGGTAAAAAACCCTTTCTTGTCTGTTCTTGCGGATCAGCTAAACCCATGTTTAACCATCAGAGAAAAGCTCGAAAGAGAATTACATCAAGATCCTCCCGCTTTATTAATCAAAGGGAATGTAATAGCCGATGGGATTGATGAGGATCTTGACAGGCTTAGAAAAATAGCCTTCGGCGGTAAAGATTACCTTGTTGAAATTCAAAAGAGAGAAGCTGCCATTACTGGTATCCCGTCATTAAAAGTAGCCTTTAACAATGTTTTTGGTTATTATCTTGAAGTTACCCATACGCATAAAGATAAAGTACCTGCAGATTGGATCAGAAAACAAACACTTGTAAATGCGGAAAGATACATTACACCTGAGCTAAAGCAATACGAAGAGCAGATACTTGGTGCTGAAGAAAAAATCCAGCAGATAGAGATTCGTTTGTACAATGAATTGATGTATCAGGTCGCTGCATATATTAAGCAGATCCAATTAAATGCTTTTCAGATAGCTCAATTAGATGTGTTGTTGTGCTTTGCCCAGCTGGCAATTAAAAATCATTATGTAAAGCCCGAAATTACTACAGGAAAAGCATTAGATATTAAAGGTGGCAGGCATCCGGTAATTGAAAAAAGATTACCCGTAGGAGAAGAGTACATCACCAATGATGTGTTTTTAGATAACGATACCCAGCAGATCATCATCATCACAGGTCCCAATATGTCGGGTAAATCGGCTATTTTAAGACAAACAGGTCTCATTGTTTTGATGGCCCAAATGGGTTGTTTTGTGCCTGCAAAAGCTGCAAGTATAGGGCTAATAGATAAGATATTTACCCGTGTAGGTGCTTCCGATAACCTTTCTTCAGGCGAGAGTACATTCATGGTAGAAATGAATGAAACTGCAAGCATCCTGAACAATATATCAGATAACAGTCTTATACTGCTTGATGAAATTGGTAGGGGAACAAGTACTTACGATGGTATTTCTATTGCATGGGCAATTGCAGAGTTTCTACATACGCATCCAACAGCACGGCCAAAAACATTGTTTGCTACCCACTATCATGAGTTAAATGAGCTTGCAAATACCATGAGCCGCGTTAAAAACTTTAATGTATCCATTAAAGAGGTTTCAAATAAAGTGATCTTCCTGCGTAAACTAGTACCAGGTGGTAGTGAGCACAGTTTTGGTATACATGTTGCTAAAATGGCTGGTATGCCTCCTAAACTGATTAATAGGGCAAATGAGATTCTTAAAAAACTTGAAATAGACAGAACAGAAGGACAAAGTATTAAAGATAGTATTAAGAAGGTTCAGAATCAGGCTTATCAGCTACAGATGTTTGCTATTGATGATCCTGTTTTAGTGAAGATAAGAGATACACTTAACAACTTGGATGTGAATATACTTACTCCGGTTGAAGCACTTTTAAAGCTCGATGAAATACAACGAATAATAAAACAATAAAGGCTATGATGATTTTGAATACGCAGAAAAACAATGTTAAGGCTGTACTATTTGTACTTATGTTAATCGTGTTGTCTTCTTGCGGTTCAAGAAAAGCAAGTGTAAAGCCTAACCCAAATTCAGCCTCTAAGATTGCTTATGCGATGTCTCATTTAAAAAGCAAGCAATTGTATCGCTTTATTAATGACTGGACAGGGGTAAGGTATCGTTTGGGTGGCCTAGATAAACGTGGTATTGATTGTTCAGGCTTTGCTTTCTTATTGCAAAAAGATATTTATGGCAATAGCCTGCCGAGAAGGTCCCGCGATCAGGCCGAAACAATTAAAGAAAAAAGTATTAGCCAATTAAAAGAAGGAGACCTTATTTTTTTCTCTTTCGGTGGTGGTGCAGTAGATCATGTTGGAATATATCTTAATGACACTTATTTTGTTCATGCATCTACAACCCGTGGGGTAGTTGTTGATGATTTAACCCTCCCTGCTTACCAAAAAGCGATGGTTAAAGCAGGTTCTTTTAGAAACTAAACTATGTCAGAACCGAAGCAAGATTCTTTTTGGAATAAGTATAAACGCTTTGCTACAACCGAAATTCTGATGTACCTCATCATGATTATCGGAATAGCCCTTGGAATTATATTTCTAAGTTAATTCGTTTTAAAAATAACCTTACTATTATCTGAACTGCTTACGTCACTAAAGAAGCGCATAAAGCTTTCATATTTATCAGGAGGGTATGTTCCATTATTTAAAACAAATTTTCTGTTATATATCATCTTTTTACCCTCCATTGTAACCTTTATAGCATAGCTCCCAAATGGCGATTTAATTTCCCTGTCGTTAGGTTTAGCCTCAATGCTATATCCTTCAGGCAGGTTGTATACTATTTCATCTTCATCGGTAAAGCCTCTGTTCACATATACGGGTAATGTTCTGTTTCTAACCTCAGGAATGGAGTTGGTTTTGTTAAACGCATTAAGTACCATATAAATCCTGTCATTTGTACGGGGTGCGTACCTCTGGATAGTTAGATCTAAGGATTCTGAGGTTACTGGATTACTATCTTTTCTTTGGGCAAGTTTAAGATTGCTAAAATCAATATTGTCAATGTCATACTCTTCTTTTAGCAATTTTAACTGTTCGGACGAAGGCTTACTAATGATACGACGATAATTATCATACTGGGAGCCACTAAAGTCAGTGTGCAGCTTACCATTAACATTCCCATCCTTATCCAAATTAAGCTCTGCCTTACGTTTTAGCAGGCTTGCAGCAGTAGTTAGGGCGGGTGTTTTTAATAATTTACCACCTTCTTCTGTGCAGGCCAATACAACACGATCGTCAGTAAAACTTCCTAAATATCCAAATGGACTATCCTGACTGGTACACTCTAACCAGGTGGTATCACTTTTAAGTGGTACACACAAAATGATATGGTTTCCCTGATCCATACTTGCAAAATTAGCATCCATACTCTTTTTATAGCTATCGCCATATACCACGCAATAAAGACTGTTTATGCCCACGGCCTTTAATAAACTCTGTGTGTAGTTTACCAGGGCTTTACAGTCGCCATAAGAAACACGGTGCACTTCAGCTGCTTCAAAAGGCTGGAAGCCCCCTATACCAATCTGGACACTAATGTATCTTGTTTTCTTTTGCACATACTCATAGATTTTTTTTGCCTTCTCTTCATCACTGTCTAATCCTTTTACCAGGTTGTTCATCTCCTGTATAATATCCGGAGATAGTGTTTGTCTCGTTTTTACAAGGTCATCATAAACCCATTTTCCTAATTCCTGCCAGTTACTATAACTTCCTTTATGTCCATAATAAGTAAACTGTTCAGGTGCTATTTTCACGTAGGTAAGGTAATTGTCAGGGTCAGGAGCATAGGGTTCGCGCTTAATCGCGTTTAGGTTAGTCACCTTCCATGTCCGACTAACAACCTTATCTGATTTTACTACCTCTGCATTCCCCTTGTAGTTGTATTCTTTTATGCGTATTTTATCATCAGGTTTCGAGATAAAAGTGTAGCTGGTTTTCTCTACAGAAACATCAGAATAGGGTGTAGCATACCAATCAGGGATGATAAGATTTTGTTTAAACCTGATCTCATATTCGTACGAGATCGTATAAGGATAAGTTAAAATATTAGGATTATACCTTTTAATCCGGGCATCTTCAAACAAAGAAAAATCACTAACAGCACTTTCATCCAGGAAGTTACTCAAGGAAAATTTACCGGTTGGCTTTCCAAAAGAATCCATAATAATTCCCTTTACACCTTTAATGGAGGTGGCTTTGTTGTAAAAGAGTGCCAAAGCTGCTACCTGGTCTCCGTTCTTATTCAGAACAGTAATGGCTTTTTTAACATTAAGGATAACATTCTCTGGTGCACGCATATCTACTGTAGTCTCCATGTTTCTGATTACTGCATTAGCACGAGTTTTTAATGCAGAAGGAATGTTTTCTACATTATAATCTGGTTGTTCCTGAGCGTATCCCTTAAGGGCAACAGCAATAAAAATCAGAAATAATAATCTCTTCCGCATTTACTTGTTTTTTTTAAATACAATATCAGTTTTTTGTGATTGTATAATCCGGCTATAAAATTCTTTCAGTGATAAGTATTCGTCAGATTCGTAAATAGGTTTATTGAATTGAAGCATCTCATTGAAAACAAAAGAATCGTCTTGCATTGATGTTGAGGCAAGATATTTCCCGCCATTATCTGTCAGAGCCATCGACATATCTTTCGGTTTATCAATTACAGAAATATTAGCAGGAAGTTTAATGATCATAGTTATCCTTTCTTCGCTTGCCGCCCCCATATCAACAGGGTAAGTCCTTTCATTTAAATTGAATGGGTTTTTAGTAATACGGTTAATAAAGAATGGATTAAAGTATGATTGATCGGCATTTAAATTATCAAAAACCTTCATTTCAATCTCATAGTCTTCTACCAGCGTGTTGTCCAGGCTATCCACATTTTCTATTGAATGTTTTAGTATGCTTATTCCGGGCATTTGTTCGTCTAACTTTTCTACGTATTCATCTACAGAGTTAGCTGCTACAATACGCTGGCGCTTTTTAAGTGCAGCATATCCTAATGAGTAAGTAATTAATTTGCCCTTTAGTTTTCCATCTGCAGTTAGCTCAGCATTAAGAACATACTTTGTTGATTCTTTTTGACTGGCTTTTAAATCGTACCAGTAAGATGGTTTCTTTAAATTAATAACCCTGCCATTTCCATTTATGCAGTGTAGTGGTAGTAGTCCAAATGGTAAAAGGGGTTCTGTTGCATCCAGTAAATAGCTTTTATCGCCAATATTAACCTTTGCAACCACATAATTAAAATCGCTGATTATCGGAAAAAGGTTGTTAACTACACCATTTGCCCTGGTTGATAAGATTACGGCTTCAGCATCCAGATCTGCGGCACTTAAAGCAGCAATTAATGCTAAATTTATATCTCCGGTGTTTCCTGAATGCTTTTCAAGAACAGTTTTGATGTTGTTCTCACTGTAAATACCGATGAAGCCATTCATTTTTATATTTTTTCCAATGTAATTGTAAATGGCTTTTGCCTTGCTTAAATCATCACTGGCTTTGCCCAATATTTGAGGCATCAACTCTTTAAATACATCTTTTCGCTTCATTTGGGTGCCAAATGATTTGTCTGAATTTAATTCATAATCAACATCTTTCCAGGTTTTAGTGATGCTTTTTTTGCCACCATTAAGCATAACATAATCAGAAAGTTCATAGTAAATGGCCGATCTGAAGTTACTTGGGGCAGTCATATAATCCTCTTCAACCAAAGCCGGAACGTCCTTCATAATATAGGTCATTTTCGAACAGTCAATCTTAGTCCCTGCAATCATCAGACATTCTTTCTTCAATTCTGCATTCTGCTTGGCAAGCTTTTGCGCTCCCCTTAATGAAACATTGTAATTATAGACGGCAGGAATATTGGCTATATACTCACTGTGTAACTTAGGTATGTCCGATTGAAATTCCCAGGTTTTAAAGTTGAAGATATAAGGCGAATACAGTCGGTAGCTATATTCAACAATGCTTCCATCCATTAGGTTGGGCATCGTAAATTTTGTTAGCGAAACGTATTTGTTCTTTTTCTCATTAAATACTTTTTTCTTATCCAGCTCAGTTTTAACCAGCTGACCATTTACAAAATTTATAGTCGTAGCTTTTAATTCTTTAATTTCATCTTCATCATCCCGATATATCCTCAATGGAATTACAATATTTCCATGGTTAAAACCTTCTTTATTGAAAATTTTAATGCGTACATGATATTGAAAATCAATGTAGGTTTTGCCGGTTGTATTATCCAGTTGAACAGCAGCAGTACCAAATTCTCTGATAACCATAGCATTGGCATTGCTATCTAGTTGTGTGTTTTTTAATTCAATATCACTTCCTGTAATTCTTGCATACTCAAAATCCTGAGCATAAGAATAACTAATCGAAAAAAACGATAAAAGAAGCGCAATGGAAAGAAGTTTCATAATGGAGCGATATTATATAGCAGTATTGATACAGCAAAGGAAATAAAAATATACATTAAAACCATTTGTTTCTGAATTTAATGCATTATCAAATAAGTTAAGGTTTAATGGATGATTTTTACGACTTTTGAAGAGCTACAAAATGTTAGAAATGAAATTATATTTAAATCGTCCGCTTGCTTTTTTTGATTTAGAAACTACCGGAGTTAATGTTGGTGCCGATCGTATAGTAGAAATTGCCATACTAAAAGCTATGCCTGATGGCTCAGAACTGATTAAAACGCTTCGTATTAATCCTGAAATGCCTATCCCATTACAATCGTCATTAATTCATGGAATTTATGATAAAGATATTGCCAACGAGCCAACATTTAAAGATGTAGCACAAGAACTTTCTGATTTTATTGGCGATGCTGATTTGGCAGGATATAACTCAAACAGATTTGATATTCCTGTATTACTTGAAGAATTTCTAAGAGCAGGAGTGGATTTTGATATGTCTGACCGAAAGTTTGTAGATGTTCAGAATATATTCCATCAAATGGAGCAGCGTACCTTGCGCGCTGCATATAAATTCTACTGCGATAAAGATATTGTAAATGCGCATTCTGCCGAAGCAGATATCACTGCTACTTATCATGTTTTATTGGCTCAAATCGAGCGCTATAAGGATACAGAATTTGAAGATAAACAAGGTAATATATCAAAACCGGTTCAGAATAGTGTAGAAGCACTTCATACTTTTACAAATATGAATAAACCTGTGGATTTTGCAGGTCGCATGGTTTTTAACGAAGATAACGAAGAGATTTTCAACTTCGGGAAACACAAAGGCAAAACTGTTGAACAGGTTTTTGATACTGAACCTAGCTACTATGCCTGGATGAAACAGGGCGATTTTCCTTTATACACCAAGAAAAAACTAGGCGAAATTTGGGATAGATGGAATAAAAAGAAGGAAAAGCTTAAACTTGAGAAACAACAGCAACAAGGTCAGCAGGCTCAGGCTCCCAAACAGGCACAACCGCACGTATCAAATAAGCCTAACCCAAACCAGTCAAAGCCGACATTTAAACCTCAGCCAAAAAAGGAAAAACCTGCTGTTGATGTGACTAATGATATGTTGGAGCAGCTAAAAATGAAGTTCGGAAAATAGATACGAGATTCGAAAAATATAAATTATTAAGAACTATCCGGAGTAACTATTCGGGTAGTTTTTTTATGAAATCTATATTCCTGGTAAGTCCTTTGAATTTAGTTCTTTTAACAGCCGAATTCTTAAATATATTTTTAAACACATCTTCAGTAATGTCGAGCCAGTCTTCCCGTTTCATGTTTAAGAGGTTCTCTTTCGGCTGAAACTTAGGCTCAGAGTGAGGAACAGAGAATCTGTTCCAGGGGCACACATCCTGGCAAATATCACATCCGAACATCCAGTTCTCCATCTTATCATTAAAAGTATTAGGGATTTCGTCTCTTAACTCGATCGTTAAATAAGAAATACACTTTTTGGCATCAATAATAAATGGCGATAATATCGCATCGGTAGGGCAGGCATCTATACATTTGGTACATGTTCCGCAATGGTCGGTCTCAAAAGCATTATCATATTCCAGGTCCAAGTCTACAATAAGTTCGGCCAGAAAGAAGAATGAACCACTTTTTTTACTGATCAGATTACTGTTTTTTCCGATCCATCCAATGCCAGCACGTTTTGCCCATGCACGGTCCAGAACAGGGGCCGAATCCACAAAAGCGCGGCCATTAACCTCACCAATCTCTTCTAAAATGAAATTGAGCAATTGAAACAGCTTGTCTTTAATTACCAGATGGTAATCTGTACCGTAAGCATATTTAGATATTTTTGGTGCGTCAGGATCAGTCTGCTGCTCTCCCGGGAAATAGTTTAATGTGAGCGATATCACAGATTTTGAATCGTCTACCAGTAATCTTGGGTCCAGGCGTTTATCAAAATGATTCTCCATGTAGGCCATTTCTCCATGGTAATTGTTATTTAACCATTTCTCAAGCCTTGGCGCTTCATCTTCAAGGAATTCAGCTTTGGCAATACCGCATTGCATGAAGCCTAACCGAAGGGCTTCATCCTTAATCATTTTGCTGTATTTTGCAGAATTACTATTCATGAAATGCAAAGATAATCTTTGCTTATCAAACCTTTAAGTTCTTTAATTGTTTATTAAGTAACTAAAACTTAATATTATGGATAATGCAGATGTTAAACATTCAGAGGATCCACTAAAGCCTCATAAGCCAATCGAAACGAATTATTCAAAGCATCAGGCTGATCCGGGACCTTCACGTCAGGCTGTAGATGAATACGATAAAAATGGGGCTGCTCCTGTATTAAAATGGATAATTCCTATTCTTGTTGTAGCTTTGTTGATCTATTGGCTGTTTTTTAAAGACTAATGAAGTTGAATGATCAGAATAATTTACCTGTTTGGCCGGGAAAATTTCTTTTCAAATGCTTGTACGCTGCTTCCGTTGCTTCACGGCCACGAGAGGTTCGCATTAAAAAGCCTTCTTGTATCAGAAAAGGCTCATAAACTTCCTCAATGGTTCCTTCATCATCCCCAACTGCGGTAGCAATCGTTTTTAAGCCAACAGGCCCACCTTTAAACTTATCTATAATGGTGGTAAGAATTTTATTGTCCATTTCGTCCAAACCGTGCTCATCAACATTTAGGGCATTAAGCGCGTAGCGGGCAATCTCTGTATCAATCTTGCCATTTCCTTTAATCTGGGCAAAATCTCTTGTCCGTCTTAATAGTGCATTGGCAATACGCGGTGTACCACGACTTCTGCGAGCTATTTCATAAGCGCCTTCCTCAGTAATCGGCGTTTTTAAAATATCAGATGATCTTAAAACTATGGTTGTAAGTAACTTGGCATCGTAATAAGCCAATCTGGAGTTAATTCCAAACCTTGCCCGTAGGGGCGCGGTAAGTAAACCGGAACGTGTTGTTGCACCTACTAATGTAAAAGGATTCAGACTGATTTGTACTGAACGGGCATTGGGCCCACTTTCAAGCATAATATCAATCTTATAGTCTTCCATTGCAGAGTATAAATACTCTTCAACCAGTGGACTTAATCTGTGAATCTCATCAATAAATAATATGTCACCTGTATCCAGATTTGTAAGGAGTCCGGCCAAATCGCCCGGTTTATCCAAAACTGGTCCCGACGTTATTTTAATACCTACACCCATCTCATTTGCAATGATGTGAGAAAGTGTAGTTTTACCTAAACCCGGGGGGCCATGCAATAAAACATGGTCTAATGGTTCTCCTCTTAACTTTGCAGCTTTTACAAAGATTTTGAGGTTTTCCATAATTTTGTCTTGCCCTGTAAAGTCCTCAAAAACTTGCGGACGCAGCACTTTCTCTATATCACGTTCAATAGGAGATAGGCTTTCAGAAGAAGGATCAAGATTTTCGTTCATTTACTTTTAATATTGTATTTAGCACTTAGTAGATAGTACTTAGACATGGTGTCAAACATCCAAAAATACATTTAAAATCACATATATGAAATTCTATTAAGTTGCTTTCCTTTAATTTAAATACTAAGTACTATCTACTAAATACTAAACTTGCTGGCAACTTTGGCTTCTTTAACTCCTGCAGCATAGTTGTAAAAACCTTCACCAGATTTAATTCCTTTATTACCGGCAGTAACCATATTTACCAATAATGGGCATGGAGCATACTTAGGATTCCCAAATCCGTCATGCAGTACACGTAATATAGCCAGGCAAACATCCAGACCTATAAAATCGGCGAGCTGCAATGGACCCATCGGATGTGCCATTCCTAACTTCATTACCGTATCAATTTCTTCGACACCTGCAACGTTTTCATAAAGTGTATATATAGCCTCATTTATCATGGGCATTAATATTCTATTGGCAACAAAGCCCGGGTAATCATTTACCTCTACAGGGGCTTTTTCAAGCTTTTTGGAAAGATCCATTATTGTAGCAGTAGTTTCGTTGCTGGTGGCATAGCCACGAATCACCTCAACCAGTTTCATTACCGGTACAGGATTCATAAAATGCATCCCTATCACTTTGGCGCCTCTATTGGTAACAGATGCTATTTTGGTAATGGAGATAGAAGAAGTGTTACTTGCTAAAATAGCATCTGCCTTAGCAAAAGCATCCAAATCTCTAAATATTTTCAGCTTTAGATCAAGGTTTTCAGTGGCGGCTTCAACTACAAGATCTGCATTTGCAACACCCGATTGCATATCGGTAAATACTGTAATATTTTTAAGCGTTTCGGCCTTTTGTGCCTCTGTAATTGTACCTTTCGCAACCTGTCGATCAAGGTTTTTGCCAATCGTATTGATTGCCTTTTCAAGTGCTTCCTTGTTAATGTCGACCAGGTTTACCTGATATCCGAATTGAGCAAAAACATGCGCAATCCCATTGCCCATAGTGCCTGAGCCTATTACTGAGATGTTTTTCATTTAAGTTTTTTTACGGAGCTAATCTATTGATAATCCACGAACCTTCCACCAAATCGTAAACAATCCTGTCGTGAAGCCTGCTTGGCCTGCCTTGCCAGAATTCTATATGAGTCGGCTCAACTAAATAACCACCCCAATGTAACGGACGTGGAATTTCCTGATCAGCATATTGGGTAGTAAGTTGCTCAACTTTACGCTCTAGCGATTCCCTGTCGCTAATTACTTTACTTTGAGAAGATGCCATTGCTCCAATTTGACTACCTATTGGACGAGAGTGAAAATACTCAGAAGAAGTCTGCTCGCTAACCTTACTTACCACACCTTCTATACGCACCTGCCGTTCTAATTCAGGCCAAAAGAAAACAAGGGCAGCTTGCGGGTTTTCTACAAGATCACGGCCTTTTTTACTCTCGTAATTGGTGTAAAATACAAAACCATCCTCATCAATACCTTTCAATAATACTATCCTTGCCGTGGGCTTTCCAAACCTATCTGAAGTAGCAAGCGTCATTACATTAGGCTCATATAGCTGTGAACTAACAGCGTCCTGAAACCATTTTTTAAATTGAAGAATTGGATTGCTATCTACATCATTTTCAGAAAGACTTGCCGAGCGATAATCTTGGCGTAGGTTTTGTATATTTTCTTTAGTAAGGTCCATACACAAAAATAGGGTTAGTTTATTTAATTTTGTTTTAAATTTCTAAAATGTTAAGTCGCTTAGAGCCATCTGTAGGTAAATTATTAATTTCTGAACCATTTTTAATGGATCCTAATTTTAAACGTTCTGTGGTTTTAATTACCGAGCATCAGGATGAGGGAACTGTTGGTTTTATTTTAAACCAAAGAAGCGCACTTGTGTTAAGTGATTTAATTCCCGAATTAGATAAAGCAGACTTTCCGGTATACATTGGTGGCCCAGTTGGAACAGATACCGTTCATTTCATGCATCGGTGTTATGACAAACTAAATGGTGGAGAAGAAATTGCAAAAGGAGTTTATTGGGGAGGTAATTTTGAGGCATTAAAAATTCTGATCAGCAATGGATTTATCCAACCTGGCGAAATCAAGTTTTTTATTGGCTATTCTGGCTGGGGCGTAGAGCAGCTTAAAGATGAACTTAAAGAGAATACATGGATTGTATCAGATACCTACCAGGCTGATGTGGTTTTTTCTAACGATGAAGAAGACTTATGGAGGGAGGTGATCATTAACCTTGGGCCAAAGTATGCCCATGTTAGCAATTTTCCAAGTAATCCTAATTTAAATTAGGATTACGAGTGTATCAAATACGAATGTATTACAATATTAACCTTCCAGCTCTGCAGCGCTTTCTTCAACTTTCTTTCTAAGCTCATCCTTGTAAGCCTGCATTTTAACAGCAAGACTTGAATCAGCAGTAGAAAGTATCTGAACAGCAAGTAAGCCTGCATTTTTTGCTGCATTAAGGGCAACAGTTGCAACAGGGATACCATTAGGCATTTGTAAAATAGAAAGGATAGAATCCCATCCATCAATAGAATTTGAAGATTTTACCGGAACTCCAATTACAGGTAAAACAGTAATAGAAGCCACCATTCCTGGTAAGTGTGCTGCGCCACCGGCACCTGCAATAATTACCTTTAAACCACGGTCAGCAGCCTGTTTTGCATAATCAAACATCCTTTCAGGAGTACGGTGAGCAGAAACAACTGTCATTTCGAATTCGACGCCGAATTCTTTAAAAACATCAGCAGCATCCTTCATAATATGAAGATCCGATTTGCTGCCCATTATAATGCCAACTTGTACGCTCATTAGGAAATAACTTTTAATGTATTTTTAATATAATTTGCTTTTTCTATTGCACTTTCGCGGTTTTGGTCAACAACAGTAATGTGACCCATTTTACGGAAAGGCTTGGTATATTTTTTTCCGTACAAATGTACATATACACCATCAATTGCCATGATTTTTTCTAATCCATGGTACTTTGCTACCCCATTATGGTTTTTTTCACCAAGCAGGTTAATCATCACCGCGTTGTTTATTGCACGGGTATCGCCCAGAGGCAAGTTAAAGATGGCTCTTAAATGCTGCTCAAACTGAGACACATAATTGCCTTCTATAGTGTGGTGACCGCTATTATGCGGGCGAGGAGCAAGCTCATTTACCAAGATGTTGCCATCCCTGGTAATAAACATTTCAACTGCCAATAATCCGGTAATATTTAATGATGACGCGATGTTTTTAGCAATAACTTCAGCTTTTTCCTGTATTGCTTCCGGATATGTAGAGGGCGAGATTAGAAATTCAACCAGGTTTGCTTCAGCATTAAATTCCATCTCAACCAAAGGAAAAGTTTTTACATCTCCGTTTGGGTTTCTTGCTACAATAACTGCAATCTCTTTCTCAAAATCTACAAGTTCCTCAATTAAACAGGGCCCTTCAAAAGCATTCTCAACGTCTGCGGCATGATTTATTTTCATTACCCCTTTACCATCGTATCCATCTTTGCGCTGTTTAAGCATATAAGGGAAAGGAATGTTGCTGTTTAACATTTCTGCCTTACTGTTTACCAATTGAAAAGGAGCAGTAGGAATATCATTCTCTTTAAAAAACTGTTTTTGAACACCTTTATCCTGAATTAAACGGATTACCCTCGATTGTGGATAAACATGTTTTCCTTCTTTTTCTAATTGTTCAAGAGCCTCAATATTTACTTTTTCTATTTCAATAGTAATGATGTCGGCTTTTTTTCCAAAATTATAAACGGTATCGAAATCAGTAATTGAGCCACACTCAAAATAGTTTGCAATATGTTTACAAGGTGCGTCTGTGTCGGGATCTAAAATTAAAGTGGTTAAATTATAATTGATAGCCTCTTGTATCAGCATTCTACCCAATTGTCCGCCCCCAAGTATGCCCAATTTTAAATCACTTATCTGTTTTGCCATATCTATATGAAAAAGTTATGCTTATTTTGCACAAAAATAACAATATAAACGGATTGATGGATGCAGATGCTATAATTATTGGAGCCGGAGCGTGTGGTTTGATGTGCGCCGTACAGTCGGGTTACCTTGGCAAAAAGGTTATCTTGCTTGAAAAAAGCGATAAACCGGGAGCTAAAATCCTGATCTCGGGCGGTGGAAGGTGTAATTATACCAACCTGTTTGCTACTGATGAACAGTTTATATCTAACAATAAACATTTCAGTAAATCGGCATTTACGCAATGGACTGTTGATGATACCATCAGTTTTTTTGAAACCTATGGCATCACAGGAAAAGAAAAAACTTTGGGTCAGCTTTTTCCGGATGGCAAAAATGCTAAAGATATTGTAGATGTTTTTACCTCTGTATGTGCTGATTTTCAACAACAGATTATCTGTAATGCACAGGTATCAGAAATAGAGCTTCTTAACGATGGCTCCTTTACCATAAAATATGAAAAAGGAGGAAAACAACGCACCTTAAAGGCTCCAAAACTGGTTGTAACTACCGGTGGATTACCAATTCCTAAAATGGGCGCAACAGATTTTGCGCTTCGTTTTGCCAGAAAACATGCCTTAAATATTATCGAAACCGCACCTGCTTTAGTGCCATTAACCATTACGGGTAAGGACGAAGACTGGTATGCTCAACTATCCGGAAACAGTGTTTTTTGCGAAGTAAGCAACGATCGTATCTCTTTTGAAGAGAATATTTTGTTTACCCATTGGGGACTTAGCGGCCCTGCTATTTTACAGATTTCTTCTTATTGGAGAAGGGGTGAAGAAATAAATATTGACCTGTTACCCGGTAAAGATGTAACAAGCCTAATTGAAGAGGAAAGAAGAGTGAATGGGAAATCTTTGCTTTCAACCCTGTTTAATCGGTTTTACGCTAAAAAACTTACCGATGCAATGAGCAAGTTTTTACCAATAGAGAAGCAGGTAGCATCCTTAACCAAAGCAGAGCTTGAACTGATCCATAAAACAATTCATCTGTTTAAAGTAAAGCCAGCAGGCGATAAGGGGTACGACAAAGCTGAGGTAATGCGTGGAGGTATTGATACCAATGAACTTTCTTCTAAAACACTTGAGTGTAAGAATATACCCGGACTGTATTTTGGCGGCGAATGTATAGATGTGACCGGTTGGCTTGGTGGTTACAACTTTCAGTGGGCCTGGGCAAATGGTTATGTAATTGCTCAGAATTTGTAAGACACGGGTCTTCTTAAAATGATAACTGAGGTACAGTCGCAGTGAATTTAGTTGGGGTCGCTACAGCTTTTATTAAATCTATCCTGAATTCTTCTTTTTCAACATTAACCATCCCATACTGCGTAAACCATGAATTAGCAGCTCCACTAAGATGCAAAGTGAATCCATCGTCTTTAAGTTTAACCAGTAAATAATAGAAAGCAATTTTACTGGCATTGTCGACCGTATGAAATAAGCTTAAAGTAACGAAGTATCCATTTATAGCAAAGCCAATTACACCGCCAACAAGAATGCCGTTTTGATAAGCCTCTACACTATGTGCTATGCCTATTTCATGCAGTTCTAATGCAGATTTAATGAAATCGGCGGTTAACCAAACTCTATTCTTTTTCCCGCTTGTGCGTGAACAACCTATTATCGTATCCTTAAAATTGGTATTTACCTTTATTTCTAATTGCTGATCCGGATCTTTTGTCTTTTCTTTTTTTATGCTGCGTAACAAATCATTTCTTATTTTAAAATCTTGTATAGGAATAACACCCCTTAATTCTGGATCATCCCAAATAGAGTGTTTACCACCTTGCAAATTAGGCAGGAGATTATAGCCTTGTAAAAATCCTTGAAAAACGATAAAGGGGGTCAGCTCAAAATGACCATAAGATAAAAGTAATGCGTTGCTTTTACCTCCGGATACTTTTGTTAATCCAGATTGAAAGAATCCCTGTAAAGATCGCTTAACAGATTGTCTGGCATTTTCCGGAATAATTGCTGCCACTTGTTTTGGTAATATCCCCATACCTTTTTTTACTAATAAATCTAATAAATAGATACGACATAATATCACTTGGTGTTTTTTTAAATTTGATAGGGTTTTAATAGGGCCTTGCTAGGGCGTTAGTAGGGGTGTAGCCCTATCAAGGCCCTAGCAAGGCCCTACGAACGCCCTGTCAATGCCCCAACAACCAAAATTTCGATGTCGCTTGCTAAAATGCTATGTGAAATTTTGAGCAGACTGTAGCGAAATGCCAAGTTTATACGTATAATGAAGTAAACCAAATCATTAACCAAATGAAAAAGAACTACATCTTACTTTTATCTATAGCCACTTTAATTGCCACCACCACATCTTGTAAAAAGGATAACAAACCAATAGACCAGGGAAAAGATCTGATTTTAACGGCAAGAGAGCAGCAAAAGGCAGAAGCTGATAATGCTTTTACTTTTAAGCTGTTTAAGGAAACTTTGTTAAAGCCATTGGCGGGTAAAAACCTCATGCTATCACCTTTAAGCGTAAGTATAGCTTTGGGCATGACCAGTAACGGCAGCAGTGGCTCAACCCTCGAGGCCATAAGAAATACAATGGAGTTTAAAGATTTTACTGAGGCCGAAGTAAACAGTTATTACCACAAAATAACAACTGAACTGCCTCAGCTAGACCCTAAAGCTACATTAGAAATTGCCAACTCAATTTGGTATGAAAATACCTTTACACCATTGCCTGCTTTTTTAAAGGTGAATGCAGATAACTATAATGCCGAAGTTGAGGCACTAGATTTTAAAAGCCCTACGGCAAAAGACAAAATTAATAACTGGGTAAATAACAGCACACACGGTAAGATTCCAAGTATAATTGATGAGATCGGTAGTGATATGGTAATGTACCTGATTAATGCTGTTTACTTTAAAAGCGATTGGAAATATAAGTTTGATAAAAATAAAACTGCCAAAGCGGATTTTAATCTTGACGCTAACAATAAAATTCAAGCAGACTTTATGGTTGCTCAAGCCTCAGTTAATTATTTAAGCTCACAGGAGGCAAATGTTTACGAACTTCCCTATGGAAATGAGAAATATAGTATGGTAATTGTATTGCCTAATAGTGCCAATACTACAATTAATGAATTTGCCAGCTCAATTACTTCTGCAAAATGGAAAGGTTGGATGACTAATTTAAAGAAAACAGGAATGGAAATAAAAATGCCTAAGTTCAAATTTAGCTATGATATCAGGCTAAATGATCAATTAGAGCATCTGGGTATGGGGATGGCTTTTGGTAAAAATGACTTTGCCGATTTTACAAGAATTAATCCAGCAGGGCATTTGCAAATAGACGAGGTGAAACATAAAACTTTTATTGAAGTAAATGAAAGCGGAACTGAAGCCGCTGCTGTTACTTCTGTTGGAATTGAACTCACATCGGTGCAACAACCTTCTGCTGTGCTTATTAATCGTCCATTTGTATATGCAATCCGAGAAATGAAAACCGGACTGATTTTATTTACCGGTATTTTAAATAACCCGTTACTGGATAAGTAACGGGTTATTCGATTTTACTCGCAATTAGGGGTGGTAAAGGTCCAGGTTTCGGAATTTCCTGTCGGGAAGCTGTAAACCATACCTTTGCCCATCTCAAACCATAGCTTGCCACGTAATTTTTCGCGACCACCAATTTCATTCATAGATAAGCTGTCGTAAATACGACCATTTACCATTACATATTTTATTTTTTCTGAGTTTCTGATATCGTCCAGTGGGTTGGCATCCATAATTACCAGATCTGCAAGTTTGCCATTTTCCAATGAACCGATTTCTTTATCCATACCCAGATAAGAAGCGCCGTTTACCGTGGCCGATCTGATGGCTTGTAAAGGAGTCATGCCTCCTTGTACCAACATCCATAGCTCCCAGTGGGCTCCCAGACCTTGAATTTGTCCATGGGCGCCTAAGTTTACTTTAGTACCGCCATCGGCAATTTGCTTAACTGCTTTTGATACCTCAATGTGGCCGTAATCTCCATATTCAGAGGTAGTTCTTCTTCTCGAACGTGAATCTATGATCGGGCGAGGTGTAAATGCCATTAGCCTTTCATTTTCC
>NZ_CAMLHF010000002.1 GCF_946479715.1 uncultured Pedobacter sp.
ACCACCGAGATCTACACTCTTTCCCTACACGACGCTCTTCCGATCTTTAATACCATTCGGTTTCATAGTCTTTTTCATGTGTTAGTTTAATAAGCAGCAATTGCTTGATACAAAACTATATACCCCAACTCAGAAAAAATTGGACTTTAGAACCTAAAAATTGGATTCTAGCACCTAAAAATTGGACTTTAGCGCACATGTGTTTAAAATTTAGTCAATTGCAGATAAAACTAAACTCAGTATCGTGACTGGCAAAGCCAACTTAAAAGCTCGTTCGAGGTAGGTTCGACGCTTCTTCGGAAAAAGGCACCTGTTTTCCGAAGGAATCTGCTCCCAGTCCTTAATCTGCCTTGATTCAGTCGAAGCCCAGGTATTAGCTTGCATACTTTGAGTACCATACAAAAGGAGCTTAGCTGAAAAATTTATTAATAAAAAAGCCTGTATCATAATTATGATACAGGCTTCCTTAACCACTTTACCTCTTACTTCACCACCATTTCTTTTTTGCTAACTGTATGTGCACTGAAATAACCCAGGGCATTATTGCTAATATTTGAAGGCGGGTTACCTGGGGTTACTCCACCACCAGGACCGTTCTGCGATTGCTGACTTAACGTATTCCAATAAGTAAATACCTTCTTATCTATACACTGCATTTCAACTTCTACGTTATCGCCTGTTTTTAGCTCATCGTCATCATCATTCTTTCCATTAAAAAACATCACACTCGGAACATTATTTCCATCGGTAAAGCGGTCATTTTCAGAATACACACTTCTCGATTGAAAACCATTCACTTTTAGCACAAACCGATATTGATTGGCAACTCCTGCAGGGTCTTTATAATGTACCTGTGCCTGCTTTTGCTTTTCACTACCAAAATTAAATACTTTAACATCAAGCGAATCAATGCCGACAGAATCTGGCATGGTCGAAGAAGCCGTATAAAGCACATTATTTATATTTACTTTAAGGCTATATGTGCGTCCCGGTTCTCCTTTGAATGGACCAAAAGTATAACTGCCGGGCGTACTTTCGGTAAAGATCCATGAACTGCCCTGATCGTCGGTTACATTTACTACTGCACCTTTAACCGCGGGAAAATCGTTTGGTTCTGTATAAGCAACCGATTGGCTTATTTTAATGGTTTGCAGCCCCAATTTATTGGTAATATTACCTTCTATCACCAACTGATTTGGAGAAGTATTAAGCTCAACGTCTATCACTTTTTCACATGAGCATATGCTAAAGGATACGGCAAGTAACAGACTTAAATATTTGATTTTTCTTAGCATCACTATTAAAATTTAAAGTTGTAAGTAACCGAAGGAATAATGCCAAAAAGGCTGGTTTGCACTGCTTCGGTACGTGTTGGATCATTTTCTTTATCGCGGAACTGGATAGAATACGGGTTTTTACGGTTCAATGCATTGTATACACTAAATGTCCAGCTTGAACGGAACTTCTTAGTCTCTTTGCCTTTTAATGTAGCTCCTAAATCTAGACGGGAAGTGTATGGCATTCTGTTGGCATTTCTATCGGTATAATAATAAGTGGTAAGGCCACCTACATTATACTTTCCGGCAGGGTAGGTTACGGCATTACCGGTGCTGTAAATGTAATTGGCCGACACCGTCCAGCGGCGACTAAGCGTGTACATCGCAACCAGGGCCAGATCATGCGTACGGTCTTGTTTTGCATTAAAATATTTGCCTTTATTGATTTCGTCAAACTGCCTTTCGGTTTTTGAAAGCGTATAGCTTAGCCAACCGGTAAGTTTGCCTTTGGTTTTTTTACCATAAAGCTCAAGTCCATACGCTCTACCCTCCCCATACAGCAATTCAGATTCAACATCTTTATTGGCAGTCAGTTCGGCAGCATCTCTATAATCTATCTGGTTTTGTAACCATTTATAATACACCTCGGCAGAAAATTCGTAAGCATTGCTTTCACTGTTTTTGAAAAACCCTAAAGCTACCTGATCTGCAATCTCGGGCTTGATGTTATTGCTGCTCATTACATATTGATCTGTTGGAGAGCTGGAGCCTGAATTGCTAAGGATATGAATATTTTGGGTGTTGCGGTTGTATGATGCCTTTATGGAGTTTTTCTCATTTAAGCTATAACTTGCCGACAGACGTGGTTCCAGGTTGAAGTAATTTTTAACAAATTCACCGCTTTTATAGGTTGATGAGGAACTTACTTCTCCTGAACTATCATATGTATTTAATGTTCCAGGCCCTAGAAGGGAGAATTGGCTTAACCTTAAGCCGTATAATAAATTAAATTTATCACTAATGGTCCATTCGTCTGATGCGTAAACAGCTAATTCCAAGCCATAGCGATTCTCTATGGAAAGTGGGTTGAAGCTTGAACCAGCCGATGTAGTAATATCAGAAGGGGCAATTCTATGGTGTGTGGCGTGCAATCCGAATCTTAGAATATGATTATTAGTATAATACTGCAGGTCTTCTTTAAAATTAAAATCTCGGATCAGGGATTTTACCTTAGCACTGCTATTTTCATCCAGTAGCTCGATAGCATAGTTATACTTGTTATAGATCAAAGATGTGTTTGAAAACAACCTGTTGTTAAATACATGGTTCCAACGGATAGTAGCCGTTGTATTGCCCCAATCGTTTGCAAAAAGGTCTTTGATACCAATATTATCCTGCCCAAAATAGCCCGAAAGAAACAACGTATTCTTATCATCAAACTTGTAGTTTACCTTGGCATTAATGTCGTAAAAGTTTAGCGTATTGTTCTTTAGTGCCGAATCACCCGAGGCTTTAAGCAAAAGATCTATATAAGTACGTCGGGCACTGATCATAAAAGAACTTTTATTCTTAACAATTGGTCCCTCTGCTTTTATACGTGAGGCGATGAGCCCTAATCCACCTTCAAAGCCATATTCTTTATCATTACCATCCTGCATTTTAACATCAAGTACTGATGACAACCTGCCGCCATATTGCGACGGCATGCCACCTTTATACAAGCTTACGTCCTTTATGGCATCGGCATTAAAGGTTGAAAAGAAACCCAACAGGTGAGATGAATTGTACACTGTGGCCTCATCTAAAAGGATCAGGTTTTGATCGGAAGCTCCTCCGCGTACAAAAAAACCGGTATTGCCTTCTCCTCCTGCCTTTACTCCCGGCAAAAGCTGTATGGTTTTCAAAACGTCCTTTTCGCCGAATAGAATAGGCACATTGTCAAGATCTGCCATATTGATCTTGTTAAGTCCCATTTGAGGGCTCTTTACATTTTCATTCTTCCTTTCACTGGCACTTATGACTACTTCTTGCAAATCTGAAACAGCAGCAAGTTCTATATTTATTTTTAAGGCCTTGTTTAAGGTGATTTTTTGAGTATTGCTCTGGTAGCCACTGTAGCTTACGATGAGGCTATACTCGCCTCCATCGGCTGTTAGGGAATAAAATCCGTATGCATTTGTAGCAATACCTGAATTTTGGGTGGCACTTTGCAATCTAACCGTGGCTCCAATCAAGGTTTCTCCGGTTGAAGCATCCCTTACCGTACCACTAATGGCAAAACGCTGCTGTGCAGATAAGAAGAATGGTGCTGATGTAATGGAAAATAAGAGGAAAAAGAGATATACTTTCATAGTGTTTGGGTAATTAACCGCAAAATTATCGTATTAGTATACCTTCACCCCAAAAAAACTGATGAAACGGACAAAATAAGTAATGAAGTGTTCAAAAACTCCTTTGAATTGTAGGAAGTTGCAATGACGATGTGTGCTAGCACACACCGTCATCTCGAATTTATTTCTAATCCTCCAATACACCAAATTTTCCCATATTGAAATCAGCAATCGCTTCTCTGATTTCTGCTTCAGTATTCATTACAAATGGTCCGTAGCTTACAATGGGTTCATTCAAAGGCTCACCGCTTAACAACAAAACAACACTTTGCTGATTTGCTTTAATATGGATCTCTTCGCCTTTGTTTTCAAATAAAACAAAGCTATGTTCTCCAACTATTTCATCGTTCACCTGAACACTTCCGTTTACAACTAATAAAGCGGTATTGTGGCCGGCCGGAATACTGGTGGTCGTTTCGGCACCTTCATTCAATTTGATGTCAAACAGGTTCACAGGGCTATAGGTCTGGGCAGGACCTGCAACACCATTAAAGTTTCCGGCAATTACATTTACCTCTCCACCATTGTCTGCAAGCTGCACTTTACCCATACCATCTTTAGTCAACTCCTGATAATGTGGAGTTGTTGATTTATCTTTTTTAGGAAGGTTAACCCATAACTGAACCATTTCAAAAGGCCCTCCTTTTTTAGAGAAAGCTTCTTCATGATATTCTTTATGCAAGATTCCATTACCGGCAGTCATCCATTGTACATCACCGGCATTAATTATTCCGCTACTTCCGGTGCTGTCGTGATGTGCAACACTTCCTTTGTAAGCAATAGTTACCGTTTCGAAACCTTTATGCGGGTGAACGCCAACACCTCTAAGGTGATCTGAAGGCCCAAAATCATATTCAGGATTAAAGTCCAATAGTAAAAACGGACTTATTCTCTCCTGCGGAATGCCAGCGCCCGGGATATAATTAAATACCCTGAAACCATCACCTACCATATGTGGGCGATCAGAATTTATCACAATTTTTTCAATTAACTTTTTCATTTTTAATTCTCCTTTTTAATAGTATAGTACAAAGTTATACCAAATAAAAAGGCTGTTAATTGATCTAGGATAAGAAGTAGCGCCTGGTTATTTGACAGAAAAGTACCACACCCAGGCTATAAAAAATAACTGAAGCGGGATGCGCTGCCACAAATAAGAGATTCCTTTCCCATCGAACCTGGCTGTTTCATAGTTGATGTTATGCATTGAGGCATATATGTTTGCAGGCAAAAGAAGTATAAAGAAAATGATTAGGAAGTACCCTGCATAAGCCCTAACTACCGGGAACAACAGGGCTATTCCCAAAACAATTTCCATAATTCCAGTTAAAAACACGATGGAATCTTTAAATGGAATTACAGGTGGTATCATTAGGGCCATTCCTTTTGCATAAATGAAATGCCCTATCGCAGTGAAGCAGAGCATAACCAGCATTGCCAGATTGCCCGCGAATGTCAAATTCCAATTCCCTGTTGTAAATCTCGAGATAATCGAATACAATAAAAAAGTTATTAATAAAATAAATAAAGGCTTCATTTCTAATGAATATTTAATGCATCCCGCAACTGTTTTTCTTTATCGCCATTCCAGTAAGCACAATCCAACTGTAAAAAAACCGAAGTATAGGGAATGGTCTCATTTGTTTTAATGACCAGCACTTTAAACAGTTTCGATTCCGTATCCAGTTTCCTGAATACTGAATCGTGAAGCATCGTTTGAACAGTTTGATTGCCAAAAATTGCTTTTGATTCCTGCACAAAGTGTTTAACTCCTTTAGCCTGATTTTCTGTGATAAAACCCAACTCCTTGTCCTGATAGATAATGGGTTTAACATGGCCAGACAAATTGATTTGTGTAAGTACCTGTTTTATCACAGGCAACAGACCTTCATTAACATAAATGTATTCCATGCCCGGAGCATTTTGCTCTGGAAAAGCTTTATCAACAACAAGAATCCAATTCCTGTGGCCGAGCATTGGCAATTTCTGATTAAGTTGTTCTTTCCAGTTCTGATCTGTATTCACAGCATTCGTATTTGTTTTGCTTACAGGTGCCTGACAGCCAGATAAGACTACTGAAGTAATAAACGTTAAAACTATCAGGGCTCTTTTAAAGATATCAACTAAATTTCTCATACAATAGCTATTTAGGAAAAAGTAATACTCAAATACTCATTGGTTTTAACACTGATCTTCTTATTGCTCGTGATCCGCAATTCGGCACCCTTCTGTGTGAATTGAACAGGAATATTTTGAGTACCCAGCATTACTGAAACAGATTTTACACTGCCTGAGCCGATTTTGTTAAAGGCCAGTTCCTGTAATTGCAAGTCGCCATATTTTAAACTTATGGTATGTAATTGCTTAGCTCCTGCTTTTTTCTGTGTATAACTGCCCCATCCATTGGCTGAAGTAAAGGGAGCTTTAAAATTTTCTGCATTCCAGGCTGGTGCGAATTTGATATAACCTTTGGGGCCATGGTATTCAAAACCGCATGCATTAATAAAGGTTCCATAACTTGCCATAGCCCTTGCATAATGATCGCTGCACTCGATCTCATTAAATGGGTTTCTTTTAGCTGCATGATACCTGTCATGAATAAATCGCGTAAGAATCAGGCTCTCGTGTACCATACCTTCGGCCATCAGGTGTGCTGCTACCTGGTGCTCAAACCCACTCATACATTCGTGAAAGTACCCCAGTTGCCAGGTTACATTCTCTCCAAATGGTTTAGGTTCGTTATGCGGATTAGTGTTCATTACCATTCCACCCTCTCCAGGCAAAGCATATGGCCTGCCACCCACATGGGTTTTAATGTATGGGCCAACATCGGCGGTAAAGTTATATTTCCATAAGGCTTTTAGGGCAGCAACGGCTTTATCCTTACTCAACACCCTTGGCAGGCCTACCTGAAACGCCCAGCTTTGGCCATATACCTGATCAATATGACAGGTATTATAGGAACCCAGGTTTTTACGCCCCTGAACCTTATCTGGCCGATGAATAAAGTATTCGCCATTAAACAGTTCCTGTTCCATGTTCTTTCGACCATTGGTTACATAGGTTTGGCAAGTCTGGGCAAATGCAGTATCATTCATTTCCTCTGCCATGGCCTGACCAGCTCTTGCTGCAGCAATACAAAGGCCTACAATCCATGCAATTTCACCTTCCCATACTGCATCAAGGGTATTCTCCATTGGTGTATCCGTCATACCGTCACCATTCTTATCCTGGTCTAACATGAACTGGGTTGCCTTTTTGATTTTTGGCCAGTTGGTCTGCAGAAAAGTATCGTCGGCACTCATTTGATGCTCACGGTAAAACCGAAGTACAGTGCCCGCTTGTCCGTCAATGGCCGGTCTGTTTTCGTTTTCTGCACGGAATATAATGGCGCCACTGTCTTCCTTAAACCCAACACCTAAATCTACACGGTGTCTCAGGTCGCGCTCCAGTTCAGGAAATATCCTGGCAACCGCTTGTGCGTATTGCCATACGTGCGTACATGTTCCGGCACAGGCACCCACGCCTTCCCAGCTCCAGAAGCGGCCGTCAGCAAAACGATAAGTATTTGCCGTTGCCAGAGTATCTATATTAATAAAGGTACGCTCCAGAAACCAGTGTGGAAGTGTAGCGTCATTCCATGTGGTACTCCACAGCTCCGTTGTGTTTGTTAGCTTTTCAAAATTTGATTGCAGGTATGTACTCACTGCACCGGCGTCCTTAAATCTGGTAGCGTAATGAAACCCTTTTTCTGCATCTTTAACTATTTTCTTGAGATTAACATTTGCATTATTGAAATGCCAGCTGATTGAGTAATCGGCATTAACTGATTTTCCAGGAGTAAGATTTGCAGTAACTTCAATTCCTCCAACCAGTTTTGAAGGAGCATCTGCAGCTGCAGAACTGGTAACCGCAGCATTAAAATGCTTGCCCGTAACCGGCCAGGGCTGAATAGCAGCATATGTTTTTCCCTTTGCTTTATGCAGGGTAAAAGACATGGTTCCGCTGTCTTGCGCATTTTTTAGATCATCACTAAGGGCCTCAAATGAAGAGAAGATGCTGTTCGAGTTTTCAGCTGTTACCACTTCATTTTTTCTTTTTCCGGTATTTGGTTTTCCGCTTAACTTGTTAACCCCATTTTCCATCCATCCCAATACAGAAACATTGATATTGCTTCTGGTGGTATTCTTTATTTCTATTCGTAAAATGGTTGCAGGCAAAGCCGAATTCTGTGCATCTAAAGGAATAAATGGTGAATACACCTTTAGGTATACTGCAACAGGGAAATCTTTACTGCTGTATTTTATGGTAGCTATTGGATAGGCCGGCTTAAATTCGATCTCATCCCAATGCTCTTCACTTAATTCTTTAATAAAGGTTTTGCCATTCACAACAGCTTTTACGGCAAAACCCTGTTCTAATATCCGTTTATTGTTGGCAATGGCCGGTTCAATGTAAGCCGAGCCATCTCTGGCACGGATCTTTCTTACTTCTGTTCCATCATTCCAGTTCACGGTTTTAGGTTCTATCCCCTCCTGTGTACCTTCGAATGTTTCATTGTAAATTTGCCATAGCCAGAGTCGTCCATCACCACCAACATATACAGTTCCTGCGTGAAGGCCACCCACAGGCATCCCAATATATTTAAATTCATTTTTACTTTTAAAATAAGCCGTCTCTTCGCCCCTGTTATAAAGTGATTTGACCCATTGCGGATCTAAGCCCTTATTTTCGGGTATGTTGTGAAGAGGATAGTCTAACGCAAATATACTTTTACCCCATACCGGGAACTGTACCGCTGCCAGACTAGCCGTAAGCAGGCCGGCTTTTTTAATAAAATCTCTTCTATTGGATGGTTTATTGTGCATACTGATATCTGGTTCAATTAATTAAAACTAAACAGTTTATATCAGATAATTTTGAAATTGCCAAAATCGCTTAATACTATGGCAATTTCATTTTATGTTCTGTGCACTGCCAGCCACCTTTACCACCGGCATGCCTGCTGAATGCAAAACGCATCAATAATCCATTTGCCGCAATGAACAATATAATTGCCAGTATGGCGGCAACTTTTGTTAGTGAAACAAGGTTTGGGTTTTTAGAAAACCCGCCAAAAATATAACCGATAATAAATACCATACAAACACCAAACAGTATCCGTATGAACATGATAATTGCGAATCCCATGATCTTAAATTTTAATTGTTAATGATTATTTGTTTTTGCCTAATAATTCCTGGTTCTCTGTTTTGCCCCAGTGCGGTTGAATACCTGATTGCTCCTTCTGAAGCAAAGCAAGGCTCCTGGTTGCCAACTGCTTGCCAGCCTCTTTATCGCCTCCCCACATTTTGGGGGTTTTATACATTTCCCAGGCTTTTACATAGATTGCTCTGGGGTTTTCAGGATTGAGTTCCTGTGCTTTTACCCGGTACTGCTGAGAAAGAACACCGTATTTTCTTCCATATGTCATTGGGTTGATGAACACCTTTGTACGGTAGACCATACTGAGCACGGTATAAAGCTCTGAAAGCTCCTTTTTTTGCTTTACGGTATCGAGCAGTGACTTGGCCATTTGCACCTGCTCTTCTCCGCGGTTGCTAAATGGCTCTATACTTTCGCCATCGTCCTGATTGATGAAACCTATTTTTGCATTGCAAAATGCAGCATAATAATAGGGTAGCCAGTCTTTTTTCTGCTGGGCTGCAATCTGTAAAAATTCTTTCTCCAGCTGTTCAAAATCTTTGGCTTTAGTTGCCTGATCTAATTTAGTTACCGCATTTTGTAATGCATTTGATTTTCCTTGTTCCTGTGCCGCTGAAGTAAAATAGAATGACACCAGGGCCAGAATAGCTAATACTAACTTTTTCATGTTATTGATTTTTAATGGTTAAAAAATATTTATAGATTTTTGTCGAGGAAATCGCTGGTGCGATCTATACCGAAGCTCATGAATATCCCTGCATAAAAAAATCGGGTAGCAGGCAATGTTATGGGTACTTTATTGGTACCGTCCAGACTATAATTATATCCGAACACCTGCTTAGTGCCCAATATATTATTTACGCCTACACTAAACCCGGAAACGGGCCTTTGTTTCCAGCTGCTGAAGATTGAAAAAAGGTGGGCAATCTGTAAGTTCATTACACTGTATGCTTTTGTTTTTCCCTGATCGAAAATCTTGTAGGCATTGTCATCGGCACTGTATCTGATATCATAATACGGCCTTCCTGTAGCAATAGCATAGGATACATTTACATAGGCATTGATGTCCTGGAAATTTTGTTTAATTGCAATGGTTGCCGTATGTGGCGTAGCAAAAGCAGGTTGCAAAGCAAATGGGTAATTGAGGTAATCGCGTTTGATATCCAGGTAAGTATAAGTAACCCAGTAATCAAGATTTTTAATCGTTTTTTTATCCCTGAAAAACAATTCTACGCCCTGGGCATATCCACTTCCTTCATTATTAATAACAGGGATTGTTTTTACCAGGTCGTTGTACTGTTTGCGGTATGCCTCTATCCTGAGGAAACGGTTGTTTGCTTTTTTGGTATAGTTTAACACGTAATGTGTTGCCCTTGAAAATTTCAGATCATTACTCCGGTACAAGATTTCGTTCAATGGCTCCTGGTAAAAAATGCCATAAGCCAGATTGAATTGCCCCCCGTCTTTTAAACGATATGCCAAACTTGCACGGGGTGCTACAACCGCCTTGTTTAGCAAAGAGGAATATTCTATTCGTCCGCCAATTTTAGCTGCCAGATTCTTTGCCAGGTAAATATCACCTTCAACAAAAGCTGCCGATAGATTGTCGGTAATGGCTAAGGTACTGTCGTTAGAAAACCCCCTGTCCCGGTTATAAAAGTGCTCTGCTCCGAAACGCAATGCCTGGTTGTTTGGAAGTGTATTGGTAAATACTATTCTGGCCTGTGCAAAGTTAGATCGGATTAGCCGTTGGGCGTTCTTATAGCTTAGCGCATCCTCTTCAGGATTTACTGGCTGTCCGTAGATGTTTTGAAGACCATTAATGGTATGATCTTCATTATAACTATAAGCTAAACCTGCATCAACCTGCCAGTTATCTGCTAAAAAATCTTTATAGCTAAGGTTATTATAAATGCTCTTTCCTTTTACCTGATAGCTGGATCTTAGTGAAGCACTATCGATATCTGCATTAAGCATACCAACATCACTGATGTTCCAGTTGGTATAAAACTTAAGTATGCCGGTCTTCCCTGTTTTTATTCTAAAATTCGCATCTCCCTCAATGTACTCCGGACCACTAAAATAATCGGGTTTTTGCTTAACAATAGAATTATAAAATGTTGCATTACTGTAGCGCAGTGTAACGCCATAGCTACTTTTCTTATTCCGAGACAACTGTTGTATACCTGCATTGGAACTTGGCGGGAAAATAGCAAAATAAGCAGATGATTTTTCAGGGAGCTCATTGCTCTCGAGGATCAGGGCACTACTCATTGCCTGGCCATATAATGCGGAATAACCACCAGTACTAAAAAGTATACCTTTAAACAGAATTGGATTAACGCGCGCATACTGCTGCACACCCGGCACCCTTGGATAGTTTGGATTTTTGAGCAGTGTACCATCAATAAACTGCTTGGTCTCGTCGCCTGTTCCACCGCGGACAAACAAGCCATCCAGATCGCCAACTTGTTGCGCGCCCGGCAATGAACGCAGGGCTAAAGATAAATCAGCCATGCTCCCGGCAACAGTAAAGGCATCCATTGCGGTGAGCGAAGCCCCTTTAGCCTTGTCACTTGCCTCAAAAGACCCTGCACTAATGGTTACTTCGTTCAGCGTTCTGGTATCTGGCTTTAAAACAATGTCCAGATAAAGGGATGAATCTAAGCTGATGTCTTTTTTGAACAGTTTATAACCTATTGACGATACAGACAGTACCTGTTTCCCTTTTAAACCTTCAAAACTGAATTTACCTGTGCTATCTGTTGTAGCTCCTTTATTTGAAGGGCTCAATAACACACTTGCAAGTGGAATAGCCTTTCCTTTATCACTTTTTACCATTCCCGAAATCCGGTACTGGCCAAAGGCAAAAGAGGAGGCCGATACCAACAAAATCAGGGTTATGTATGTTACGAAATTTGTTTTCATTGCCTGCGGGTTTTGTATAACTTGCAGGCAAACTTATGCTGAAAACTAATGCAGTTTTTGGAGAGTAGACCACATCAGAAATTGTGTAGACAAGACCGGAGATTCTCTTTATAAAACTCACTAACCGGAATTTCTTTACTGCCAATACAAACAAAATCTCTTTTAACGGCGGTTATTTTTTGCACAACCACAAGAAAAGATTTATGGGTTCTTACAAAGGAATTTGCAGGAAGCTTTTCTTCCATGGCCTTCATGGTCATACGGGTAAGCACCGGCTTATCGCTGGTCGACAAATGAATTTTGATGTAATCTTTTAAACCCTCTATGTATTCAATATCTGCAACTACAATTTTAACGAGTGTATACTCCACATTTACAAAGAAGTCCTGAATTTCATTTGTCTCCTCATTCTGATTGTTCTGCAAACGGAATAATTCATTGGCGCGGTTACAAGCCTTTAAAAACCGTTCGAAGCTGAAGGGCTTTAACAGGTAATCTACCACCTGCTGATTGAATCCTTCCAGCGCATATTGCTCATAGGCTGTTACCAGGATCACCATTGGCGGATGCTGTAAAGATTGCAGGAATTGCAGGCCGCTTAACCCGGGCATTTGTATGTCAAGAAAAATGAGATCCACCTGTTCGGTTTGTAAGACTTCATATGCTTCAAGCGCATTTTTACAAGTTTTAATCAACTCTAAAAATGGCAGTTGCCGGATATTATCTTCCAAGAGATCCCGAACCAACTTTTCATCATCAATGGCAATACATTTGATCATTTAAGCATTAAAGTTAAGGTAATATGGAACAAGTTGTTTTCCGTTTTAATTTTTAAGTTGTGCTTGCCTTTATAAAGCAGATCTAATCGGGATTTAACGTTGGCCAGTCCAATGCCTGAGTTTTCATCTTTACTGGAGTTAGGCTGATCATCAATCTGGTTCTTTACTTCAAATAGTAGTACATCATTTTTTACGGATGTACTTATGCTTATTTTAGGATACCCCTGGGGGGCGACACCATGTTTAAATGCATTTTCGACAAAAGGGATGAGCAGCATTGGCTCAATTGTATAATCTCCCTTTTCTATACCAGGATCTACGTTATAGTTGATTTCAACATCGTTACCAAAACGCAATTTCTGCAATTCTATGTAGTTATTAAGATAAGAAACCTCTTTGCCCAGCGCTACCTTTTTCCCTTGTGTGTCGTACAGCATATAGCGCATGAGTTCTGAAAGCATGATCAGTGAAGGTTCCATTTGATCTGATTTCTTTCGGGCCAGCGATACAAGATTGGTAAGCACATTGAACAGGAAATGGGGACTGATTTGAGAGCGGAGAAACTTTAATTCGGTCGACAGCTGTTCTGCTTCGATCTTTTGCTGTTTCCTGTCGGATATGATCTTATCAACTACCTTACGGTAAACAATACTAATTACAAATATTCCGATAGAAGGTGCGAAAACAAATTTATATGCCGACATGTCGTTTAGCACATCGGGGAACCACCATAAAAGCAGGTGGTATTTTAACTGAAAGGAACTGATTATAAGAATTGCTGATGCAATAATGTATAACCACCACCATCGTCGGTTTAGTAGCCGGGGTATGAGGTAAAAGGCATTAAAATAAAATATAAAAAGATGAATAAAACCCGCAAGGGTAAAGAACGGCCCTGGTATAGGCCCTATTTTATAATCATGTTCTGCAGAGGAAACAAAATAAGGTAACAAGAGGATCATTCCCCAGATAAATACATGAAGGGCAATACTGATGTGCTGGAATTTAACAGATATTTTCATTAGCCTCTAATAACAAATTACAAAGCTACTTATTCATACATGTAATGAAACAAAGAGTAGACAAAGCAGGCAATTGTAGCGACAACAGCCTGCTTTTATTGTGTTACTAGCTTCTCAAATGCCAGGCTTTAGGCTTAGTAAAAGCACGCAAACCCTGGTGAGATAAGGTAGCACCTATACCCGAATGTTTTCTGCCACTCCATGGCACGCCGGCACTTACCCTGTCGCAGCAATTCCAATATCCGGTACCGGAATCGATTTGCGAAAGAATGTGTTCTGCCCTATCTCGGTTATCAGAATAAACTGAAGCCGTAAGTCCATAAGCCGTGTCCTTCATCATCTCCAATGCTTCATCGTCATCCGCCACCTTCATAATTCCAATGATAGGGCCAAAGCTTTCTTCCTGCATCACCTTCATATCATTAGTTACATTGGTGAGAACCGTAGGTTCAAAATAATGCCCGATATGGCCTTTACGTTTACCCCCTTGCAATAAAGTAGCTCCTTTTTCTATAGCATCATCTACCTGATGCTTTAGTACACCAATTTGTTCCTTTCTGGTTAAAGCGCCTATATAGACTCCATCTTCTGTGGGTGGGCCCGACTTCCATGATTTCACTTCTTTTACAAAAGCGGCCACATAATCGTCATATACATTTTCATGCACGTAGATGCGCTCTACTGCACAACAACTTTGTCCGTTGTTGTAAAAGGCCCCATCGGCGGTACCCGCAGCTACTGCAACAATATCTTTTACATCATCTGCTACATACAATGGATCTTTACCGCCAAGTTCCAGCTGACAGGGAACCATCTTTTTTGCTACCCTTTCGTAAATGTGTTTTCCTGTTTTATAAGATCCGGTAAAGAAATAGCCATCGAAATCCATATCTAACAAATGTTCTCCTGTTTCTTTACCCCCAATAGCGATCTGAAAAACATTTTCAGGTACACCAGCCTTTTTAAGTAGGCGCTCAATTTCCATTCCTGTTAAAGAAGCATATTCTGAAGGTTTATACATTACCGCATTTCCGGCAAGTAAGGCCGGCACAAATACATTTACCCCCACCAGATAGGGATAGTTCCAGGCCGATATGTTACAGATTACACCTAACGGATCATAAGAGATCTTCTCTTTCAGCTCATCGGTATCGGTAACCCACTCATCTGAAAGGTATTTCTCTGCATTGCCAATCATCCATTGAATCCTTGTTCTGGCCCCGTTAAGCTCATTACGCGATTGCTGTAAAGGCTTACCTACCTCGGAAGTAAGTATTGCGGCAAGTTTTTCTTTTTCAAGATCCAGCAAGTCGTAAAACCTATGGAGAACAGCAATACGTCCTTTTAGGGATTGCTTTGCCCAATGTTTTTGAGCAGCTTTAAGCAGGCTGTATTTATTATCTAACGATGCTCTGTCGTTTTCTATTAATATCGTAATAATTTCTTCTGTAGCCGGATTTACAACATTCATCTTTTATGATTTTTTACTGCTTCTATAAACTGTTCTTTAACTTTTTGAGAGAGTGGGTTCGATTCCTTCTCTTTCATTCTTTCAGGATGCCATTGTACCCCTAGCATAAAAGCTTTGTCGGTTTTATCTTTAAATTCCAGGGCCTCAATAATACCGTCGTCAGTATCTGAATAAGCACTAACCATTAAATTATCACCAAGATAATTCGGGTTAATTCCCTGATGGTGGGCACTGTTTACTTCTCCTTTTTCTACGCCGGTTACGCTATACAGCAGGCTCTCCTTTTTAACATTTACGCCATGGACTTTGTCTTGAGCACCTTTTTTGTGGATCTGATTTACCTGCTCGCCATTGTCTTCAAATACTTTGCCGCCCTCAAGGATATTAACATATTGCATGCCCCGGCAGATTCCCAGAACAGGCACCTTGTGATCTTGTGAATAGGTATAAATCTGTAATTCAAACTGATCTCTTTCAGGTAAAAATACATCCGGCTTATGCGGATAATCCTGGGCACCACCATACAATTCGGGTACTACATCTATCCCTCCGGTTAAAACAAAGCCATCACATAACTGAAAATCGTAGATGTTATCCTTTTGAAAAGAAAGCTCTATGAGTTCAATCTCATCTCCCAATTCCTGTGGGGTAAACCAATTCCAATAGTTCTGAAAATTGGTTTCGGTATAGCTTATTCCAATCTTTTTTTTCATTAGAATATCTTTAAAGCGCCTTTAAATACAGTTGTTTAAAATCTTCTCGGCTAACCGGCTTAGGATTATTAGGATGTGCAAAATCGGCAAGGGCGAGATCTGCGAGTGTTTCTATATGTTCTGGTTTTACGCCGATGTCTCTTAAATGATGCGGGATATTTACTTTAGTGTTCAGTTCGAAAAGGTATTTTACCACCGCTTCGCCTGTTTCTTCTTTTAATTCAAGCGTCCGGGCTATCCTGCGGAATTTATCTTCAAAGCCGGCAATATTAAATTCCATTCCGTAAGGGATATTTACTGCATTGGCCAGGCCATGATGCGTATCAAGTAAGGAAGAAAGTGGATGTGCAAGTGAATGTACCACACCAAGCCCTTTTTGAAAAGCAATTGCACCCATCATGGAGGCCATCAGCATTTTACTTCTGCTTTCCAGATCAGGCTTATTTGTTGCTTTTTCCAAAGAATCTTTGATTAGCGAAATACCCTCCAGTGCTATACCATCGCACAGCGGGTGTGGATTTTTTGCCAGGAATGCCTCCATATTATGAGTAAGTGCATCCATACCTGTTGCTGCCGTTATAAATGGTGGCAAATCCATGGTAAGTTCGGGATCGGCAAATACAATCTGCGCCATTAATTTTGGAGAGAACAGGATCTTTTTCTGATGTGTTTCATCATCAGCAATAATGGCACTTCTGCCTACTTCGCTTCCGGTTCCGGAGGTGGTTGGGATGGTGATAAAATGCGGAACGTCGTTGGTAACGTAAACATCCCCACCAATCAGGTCATCGTACTTAAACAGATCCTCGCGGTGATTTACCCTTAACACAATTGCCCTGGCTACATCCAATGCTGCACCGCCACCAATACCAATAATGCTATCTCTGGAAGTATTATCCCACACATCGCCCCCTTTGTATACATCGCTTTTTACAGGGTTTTTGTGAATGTCGTTAAATACTTCTACTGAAATGTTATGCACTTGTAAATCGGTTACAATGGCTTTAAAAAATGGCAATGAAGCTATGGTTGGATCGGTAACGATCATTGGCCGTTTTAGCCCATTCTTTTGCAAATAGGCGGGCAATTCCTTTATAGCCCCTGCTCCGAAACGAATGGTTGTTGGGAAATTATACTGATATACTTTATCGAATGTCATATGTATGGTTACTATTAATCAAATTAATGCCTGAGGTTAAATAATTTCAAAGTAGCGTTTAAGCTCCCAATCTGTTACTACTTTGGCGTACTGCTTCCATTCCCACTCTCTTGTTAACGTAAAATGCTCAACAAACTGATCGCCAAACAGCTCTTTTGCTACCGTCGATTGTTTCATTTTTTGGGTAGCTTCATAAAGGTTGGCCGGCAATACTCCGTTTGAAAGATCCCGGTAACCATTTCCTTCGGTAGCCTCCTTTTCCAGTTTCATTTTGTTTTTAACTCCATATAAACCCGCAGCAAGGCAGGCAGCCAAAGCCAGATACGGATTAGTATCAGAACCTACTACCCGTGTTTCCAAACGTGTTGCTTTTGCGTTGCAAGGCAGAGCCCTTAAGGCAACCGTTCTGTTGTCGATACCCCAGGTTAAGGTAGTTGGCGCCCAGGCCCCTTCAACCAATCGTTTATAACTATTAATGGTCGGAGCAATCATGGGCAATATTTGCGGCAAACAGTGCAATTGCCCTGCTATATAGCTTTTCATCAGTTCACTCATTTTATGCGGATCCTTTTCGTCGTAAAACAGGTTATCTTTCGAATCCTTATCCCACAAACTCTGATGTACATGTCCGCTGCAACCAGGCAGAGTTTCAGTAATCTTTGCCATAAAGGTAGCCATAACACCGTGCTTATAGGCAATCTCCTTAACCGCAGTTTTAAACAATACCGCCTGATCTGCTGCCTGCAAAACAGGCGCATATTTAATGGCTGCTTCATAAACCCCTGGTCCGGTTTCTGTATGCAGGCCCTCTATAGGTATTCCGAATTTGCAAAGCAGATCAAAAAGATCAGTCATGTATTCGTTTTTCAGGGTACTGCGTAAAATGGAGTACCCAAACATTCCCGGTGTTAAGGGTGTAAGGTTTTGATAGCCTTTTTGGTGTGCCGTTTCTGGTGTTTCTGCAAAATTGAACCATTCGAATTCTTGTGAAAAATAGGGCGAAAATCCACTTTGTTCAGTATCTGCCAACACCTTACGCAGTAACTGCCGCGGACAAGTATATCCTGGTTTTTCATCATCATCAACGAAGTCGCCAAGGAAAAAAGGAATATCATTTTCCCAGGGTATTTTACGGAACGTACTTAGGTCAAGCTTTACCAGCGCATCGGGATAGCCGGTATGCCAGCCTGTAAATTTCACATTATCGTAAGCTACATCACCCATATCCCACCCAAAAGTGACATCACAAAACCCTAATCTTCCTTCTGCTAAAGAAGTGAACTTTTCGGCAGAGATATACTTGCCTCTTAAAACGCCATCAATATCGGCAACGGCGAGTTTTACTTTTCCTGATGGATGCTGCTTTACATATGCTAATATTTCTTGTGTTGTCATGCATGAGATGGTTTAAAGATTCTGTACAGCAAAAAGGTTACTATCAATATGGAGAAATAAATAAGTCCGAGTTTAAAATTGAAAATGAACATTGCAATAATGGACACTGTTGCAATGATTAGTGATATGACCGGAAATGCCGGATAAAAGGGAGCCCGAAAAGGTCTTGCCAGATCAGGTTCCCGCTTCCTCAGGATAACAATGGAAATCATGGAAATGATATATAGCGTAAGTGCTCCAAAAACAGAGACAATGATGATCTCTGATGTTTTACCGGAAAGCAATGCCAGAATACCGATTACCATATTTCCTATCAGCGCATTTGCCGGGGTATGGAAACGTGGCGATATTTTGCCCAGGAATGATGGGATGTTATGTACTCTGCCCATTTCGTAGGTTGATCTTCCGGCAGCGAGTATGAGCCCATGAAAAGAAGCTACCAGTCCGAATAAACCAACAGTAATTAGCAGATGATACATAAGATGATTACTGCCTGTTATTTTTGCAAGGGCCAAAGGAAGCGGAGAATCTGATGTTTCTCCGCTTATTCCATTTTTATAAACAATTGCTTCCCATCCGGCGATGCCGGTAGCTGCAATAAATATTAATACGCACAGTATTGCCAGCGTAAAGATGGCCCATCCAAATCCTTTACTAATATCTTTTTGTGGATTCTTGGTCTCTTCGGCCACATTTGCGATGCCCTCGATACCCAAAAAGAACCAGATGGCAAAGGGAATGGCGGCAAAAACACCTCCCCATCCATTGGGCATTGCGTTATGGGTAAGGTTTGCTACCTCGAACTTTGGCAAAGCGATACCTGAAAACAAGAGCAACTCTCCAACTGCAAGTACAGTAATGATGACCTCAAAAGAGGCCGCAGCTTTTACACCATATACATTGAGTCCGGTAAACACAAAGTAAATGGCTATGGCACTGGTTAGTATGGGCACTTGCGGGAAAAATGCATTGAAATACGCACCAATTGCAAATGCAATGGCTGGCGGAGCAAGTATAAACTCTACGATCTGGGCAATACCGGCTATAAAGCCAATATTTTTACCCATCGCTTTGTTTGCATAATCAAATACACCTCCTGCCTTGGGTATGGCACATGCAAGTTCTGCATAACTGAATGTAAAAGTTACATACATCACCATGATCACTATAGTGGCTATAGCCATCCCCCCTGTACCGCCTTTTTCGAGGCCCAGGTTCCATCCAAAATACATACCCGAAATGACATACCCTACTCCAAGCCCCCAGAGCATAAACGGGGTGAGTGTTTTTTTTAAACCTTTGTTTTCTGTCATTTGATGATTTCGGTTACATGATTATAAATATAAGATAATTACTACTTTAACAACCACATTTGCTGATTTGTATTGTCATTTCCTTCGTATTGAGATTTAACAGCTGCATCAAGATTATCTGAATTATAACTCAACTCATTTGATGGATAAAGCCAGCGCAAAGGGAAGTTTGTGGATGGTGTGTTTAAATTTGTTGTACTGTTTAAAGTAAATACAGGATATCCGGTTCTCCGGTTTTCGAACCATGATTGATATTTGCCTCCCTGTAAGAAATTAGCCAGGTATTTTTGCGTAATGATCTGCTTGATCTGCTCTTCACCTGAGCCTGCAAGCACAACCCCAGGAGTTGCAGGAAATGCGAGTATATACGCTGCATCCATTTTCATATTGTGGTGATAATCGGTCAGATCAGGCGTATTTATAGCGATGGCATTCATAGAATTGGTAATACCTGCAGCATAGTAAACTTGTGCCGGTGTTCCGGTAATCCAACCGCGTACAGTTGCCTCTGCAAGGGCAAATTGCATGTCCCAGCAACTGAATACACTAACCGGTTCCGCGTTTACTAACTGCACATATCTGTTGTTAAGGTCTGCGTAATCTTTGCCGACTCTTCGTGTTTGCAAGGCCGAAAAGGCATCAGAAGGTTCTACAGCAGGATAAGCGCTAAAATCAGATTGTGATACTCCTGCTGATATTTTAACAGGCGATGGCTTAGCATAGTAAAAAAGTCTTCTGTCATTGGTTGCTTTTAAAGGTGCAAGCAAAGTGTTCGTCAGCATGGTATAGTTTGATTTCACAAATGAGTTACCTGAACCTGCCGGCACATCGGACCATGGATAATTCTGACCTGCGGTATTGTTATAAGCGAGCGCAAAATTATCTTGATAGTCGCGCATCAACGGACGGTTTGCGACAATATCTTTGAAACGCTCAATAACCTTCAGATCCGCATCGGCTGTTTTTTTATAAAGGTTAATGAGCACATGAAGTTCAAAACTATTGCTAAGTCTCCTCCATTTGTCTACATTCCCGGCGTAAATCGGATCACCTTCAAAGTTCGTACCTTCAGCAAATAATTGGTTTGCCTGATCCAGCTCATTTAGAATTCCTTGAAAAACTGCTTTTTGAGTATCATATTTAGGCTGTAGTACATTCTCCTCCCCTTTTACAGCTTCTGAATAAGGAATATCTCCCACTTGCATCGTGGTCATAAAAAATTGCCATGCACGGATAAAGTGCCCTAATCCCTGATAAGATTTTTTAAGCCCATCGCTTGTGGCATAGTTCTCCATAGGCGGAATATTTCGCAGTAAAGTAATACGATTGAAGTCAGTACGTCCCAGCCTATTGTATTGAAATCCTTCTTGCCCCTCACCCCAGGTGAGGTATTTACCTAATAAAAAGGGTTGCATAAACCCCTTAGTAGAGCTGATGTCGCTACGGGTAACACTTAAAATCATGCCTGTTGCCAGCATAGCTGAATTTACCTGAGTTGTTTCATTTGGATTTGTGTTGATCTCCTCAAACTTTTTACAACCGTTCGTTAGAATTGCCAGTACCGGCAAAATCAACATATATTTTATAATTCTTTTCATCTTGATTTAAGTTATTTATAAACGTAAAAGCTGCCTTACTAAAACCCTACTTTAAGATTGAATCCTACCATTCGTGATGAAGGAGAATTCAGATTTTCATCATCCACATCGGGATCTGAAAATTTAAAGTCAGTTAGCAGCAGTAAATTCTGACCTGTAATTGAAAATGATGCACTTCTGGCACCTATTCTATTAGCAAGCTTTGCAGGAAAATTATAACCTAGTGAAACTTCACGAAGCTTAATGAAAGTTTCTTTTTGAATACCCATATCACCCCCTCTAAAAGATTGTGCAAAGTCCTGATAGCCTACCTGTACATCATTCGCTGCATATTTTCTTGTATCGCTGGTAATGTTGCCATATTTGTCAAATTGTACCTCTCCCGATACCACTTTAACCCCTTTACCAACATAATTATTTAAGCCATTTACCACCTGATCATAGCGGTATTGGTTGTCGGAATCAGGGTTAGTACCGGTATCCCACATTTTATCGTACAGGTAGTTGTACATTAGCCCGCCAATACGTCCGTCTACATTTACCCCCAGATTCCAGTTTTTGTACCTGAAATTGTTAATAAAACCAATGCTAAAATCTGGGTCTCCGTAACCGTATTTTTTATTATAATCACTTTCCACAGGAAATCCGTTGTTAAAGATTACATTGCCGCTTGGGTCTCTCAACCAGTATGAGCTCAGGTAAGTATCCAGTCTTTGGCCCTTTTTTACCCATGGATTATCGGCAGATAAAACAGGGTCAAGATTAACATAATAGCGGTGCTGGTTAGACCAGTTAACGGTAGTTTTCCACTCAAAATCTTCATTTTTTACTACAGAACCGTCAACAGTAATTTCAAGACCTCTTCTGGCATAGGTTTCTGCAGTGTTTACCAATATGGTAGCAAAGCCGGATGATCCTGGAATATCAGTATCTACCTGCCTGTTGTAATAGTACTTATCATAGTAAGCCACATCGAAATGTAATCGTTTGCCCAGCAAGTAGCCTGCTGCACCAATTTCCCAGGTGCGCTGTGTGCTTGGAAGTAAATGCTCTCCGATCAGCTTTGATGGATAACTGGCAGAATTAAGTGTATTCCATGCTGAGGTAGTAGTGAAGAAAGTTTTATTAATTGCAAAAGGATCAAAAGCATTTTTAAAGAGCGTCCATGATCCACGTAGTTTAAACATATCAACAACAGCAGGCATTTTTACCAGCTCTGATACAACCACACTTGAACCTAAAGATGGATAAAAGAAAGACCTTGATGATTCTGGCTGAGATGAATTCCAGTCATTTCTGCCCGTAGCATCAAAGAACACTGCATCGTTCCAGCTTACAGACGCCCGACCATAAAGACTATTGATTTGCTGAGACCAGTTTCTTCCCGGGGTAATTGTTACCGGCTCAACTGAACCTTTCAAAGAAAAATACCTGGGCGAAATTAATCCGTTTTTAGTGGTAGCGGTAAAGCCATCATCTTTATAATAATAAAGCGTACCACCGGCCAATCCTTCAAATGCCCATTTGCTTACCTTTTTATTAAAAGTAAGGATCAAATCGTTATTGGTAGAGAAACCTCTTGAATCACTTGTTTCATACATCCCTCTTGCATTCCATCCGCCACGTGTAGAGAATATATTAGCCGTAGGATTTTGTTTGGTATTTGTGTTATTATAGTTATCATAACCTGAACGCAGCATCAGGTTGAAATCATTATTGAACTTATAATTGGCCGTAACATTACCGTTTACTTTATTTTTGGTCTCACCGTTCAATTTTTCGTAAGCGATTAAGTAAGGGTTGTCATACCAGTTGGTATACATCCAGTTCTGGGTTTTGTTTGGAACTACCCAGTAGTCTTTGTAATCACGGATATCATATTCTGTACCTGTCCACATGATAAGCTGATATAAATACCCCTGGTTACCATAACCACTACCCCACATTTGAGGGGTAGAACCACGACTGATACCCAAACGTCCTTCTACCTTAAAATGATCATTAACTATTATTTCACCACCCGAAGTAAGGTTCAGTAGGTTCAGTTTCTGATTTGGGAACTGACCCTTCTGGAAAATATGGTTCACCCCAATCCTGAAACTTCCATTTTCGTTGGTTTGTGCCAAAGAAATGTTATTACTGGCTATAATACCAGTATTCATAAAATTCTTTAGGTTATCTTTTCCTACTGATACTAAAGGGCGTCCATCTTCAAATTGCTTGGTTTCCGGATTCCAATCTCTTGCGGTGTTTCCAACATCCAGTTTTGGGCCCCAGACATAATCGTTATCAATCTGACCATTTTGACCACGGCCATACGAGCTTTGTACCTCAGGAATTGCCAGATAACCCAGTTGAAACATGGTATTGCTGTTTACATCTACAGAGAACCCCTTACCGGCAGCTCCTTTTTTAGTAGTGATCATCAAAACACCACCTAAAGCCCGCGAACCATATAAGGCAGAAGCAGTAGATCCCTTTAACACATCCATACTCTCAATGTCATCCGTAGGCACATCACGTAAAGTCATGTTTGCATAAGGAACACCGTCAATAATTAGCAAGGCGGGCTCACCTCTTAACTCTATGGTAGGTCTTGAATTAAATTCTGTAGAGTTTTTAATTACCAAGCCTGATACACGACCGGTTAAGGAAGTACCCAGATCAACACCTTTAACTGTTTGCAGGTCTTTCCCAGCAACTCTTTGCACTGCATACCCTAATGCTTTTTCCTGCCTTTTAACACCAAGAGCCGTTACAACAACCTCAGAAAGACCTTGTAATTCGGCTTCGAGAACAATATTTAGACTGGTAACACCCGCTCTTACCACCACCTCTTTTGTTAGATATCCAAGATATTTTACGACCAATACATCTCCATCCTTTGCGTCGATTGAAAATTCACCGGAAACATTTGCTGAAGTACCTTTGGAAGTGCCCTTAATCATAACAGTGGCTCCTGATAACGGATTACCCTCTGCATCTGAAATTTTCCCCTTGATGTTTATCTGCGATACAGTATTAGCAATAGGCAATTGGGTTGCTGAATTGGGATTTTTCTTGATTACAATCGTTTTGTTTATGATTTTATATGAAAACGGTCTGTTTTTAAATATCTGGTCAAGAGCTGTTTCCACACTAACATTCTTTAACTCAATACTGATTCTGCCTTCCTGCTTTATGAGTTTATTGTTATAAAAGAAGGTATAGCCACTTTGCTCTTTTATGCTTTCGAACAGATTATTTAGTGTAATGTTCTTTTCGGAAAGTGTAATGCTTTGCGAAAATCCCGTTGCGGAGACTTGAAGGCAACCTATGAAGATTAATATTACAATTAGTTTCATTGCCAATAAATTCCTGGATGAGAATAACCACCTGAAAACAGGTGCTTTCCTACATTGATTTAAATTCATACTTTTGAATGTTTGGTTAATTCATTAATTATTTAACAAGGTATTTTTTGAGATCGACCGGAACTATGTTCCATTCTAACTTGAGAGTGGATCTATCCGGATCCTGTTGCAACCAGGGTCCGGTATTTTCTTCTCAGTTATGGGGTTTAGGTATTTATCTTTCCATACGTACTGATTTTAGGTTGTTTATTTAGTTACAATTAGTTTCTTTCCTTCAATTTTAAAATGCACCCCGCCAAATTCCAGTATCTTAAGCACTTCTGATAATTTTACGTTGCGCGGGATATCGCCCATAAACTCATCATCAGTATGGTTTATCTCATATAATACATCTACATCATACCATCGCGATAGCTGGCGCAACACAGATTGCAGGTCGTCACCTTCGAAATGAAAATACCCCTTTTGCCATGCCATTACCTGATCAATATTGGCCTTACTGATTTTCAGATTCATATCCTGATGTTCAACATTGGCCTGCTCTCCAGGTCTCAGGAAACGTGAAACTGTTTTATCCCTCCCATTAAGTAGTGATACTTTTACTGAACCCTCAAGCAAGGTTGTTTTGATGCTTGTTTCATCATCATAAGAATTAATATTAAAATGGGTTCCGAAAACTTCAACTTCCTGTTTATCTGTTATTACAATAAAAGGAAGCTTTTTATTCTTAAATACTTCGAAATATGCCTCACCGGTTAGTTCTACCTTCCGATAGGTCGCGTTAGCAAAACTTGTTGGAAATTTTATGGAAGAAGCAGCATTTAGCCAAACTCTTGTACCATCAGGCAAATTCACTTGATATTGACCGCCCCTGGGTGTACTGATGGTATTATATGCCATCTCTTTTTTCCTGGATTCTGTAACAGTATATACCAATTGCCCACTGACATTTTTTGTTATTGCTACTCCCGCTTGTTTAGCAATCTGACCGTTACCTGCATCTGTTAGCGAAATTTCAGTACCGTCAGCTAAAGTAAGTATAGCCTTGTTTCCACCGGGTTCTGCGTCTTGTTTTGCATAGGCAGCGCGCGGATTAGCATTATTAAGATCGTGATTAAAATAAGAATATAAGCCTATAGATAATGTAACCAATACAACAACTGCAGCAGTTAGTTTAAGCCACAATGGCTTTATTTTAATTTGTTTGTGGTGGTCCTCTTCGTCAGCCTCAGAAATTCCACCTTCCTCATTCATCGCTCCCAAAAGATGTTCATCCAGTTTCCCATCTTTGGTTAGCTGTACAAATAATTCCAACTCCTCATCAGAGAGTTGTTTATTAATATATCGACTAACAAGTATTCTGTAAAATTCTTTATCTTCCATAGTGAGGGCCTTTCAAATACTAAGACAATATTTGAAGCGCCGAGGGTAGCTGGAAAAATTATTTTTTTGAATTTATTTTAACAGGATAACCAAAAGTACTCCTAAAGAGATACCCAGGTCCTTTTCAACAGAAGTTCTAAGAATTTTCATAGAAGCAACCATGTGGTTCTTTACTGCATTTCTGGAAATGCCCAATGCTGTAGCTACTTCTTCATAACTCTTACCCTGCTCTCTGCATAGTTTAAAAATCTCTCTGCTTCGCGGCGACAGGACTTCCAAAGCTTTCTGAAGGTAATCGTAATACTCTTTACTTAAAAGTTCGTCTTCAGTACAGTTCCTTTCTTCAACAAAGCTGTTCACGATCTCAGACATGGCCACTTCAGAACGAAAGGCTTTTTTGAGACTATTTAAGGTATGATTTCGGGCAACAATATATAAATAGGCTTTTAGCGATTGAACATCAGTTAACTTTGATCTGCATTGCCAGATCTTTATAAATATTTCTTGTGTAAGGTCTTCTGAAAGATCAGCAGAGTGAACAAACTTTTTAACAAAACCTAAAATTCCGGCACTGTACCTCTCATAGAATTCCGCAAAGGCATACTCATCCCCAAAGACTAATTTGGCCCTTAGTTCTTGATCAGAAAGTATAGAATATGTGGTCATGGTTTGGCTTACGAAACTAATTTACCAAAAATAAATTAATGTTACACAAATGTTACCGAATTAAAAAACCTTCATATTTTACTAGAAATAGATTTTTTGTTTGCTATAACCATTAGGTAACACCCTGTGAAGTAATTATTTAAAATTTATTTTCAAATAAAGAAACTTTTTGACAATATCATACGTTATAGTAGTGGTTTGTTTGGTTTAGGTTGATCTGTGGTGGATCAACCATCTTAAAACAGGGATAGCTTCATTGCTCATCCCTGTTCCTATTTTAAGGATACCCGTTTAATTGAGCACGATCAACAATATTTTCTCTTTTTTTGCATTTACTGAACAGTGTTTATTATATTTGCATCAGTTAGCATTTTATTATGTCAATAAAAGATAGAAAAGAGAGAGATAAGCTGGATAGAAGAAAGTTGATTATTGAATCGGCTACCAAACTCTTTTTGGAACAGGGTTATGAAAAAACTTCTATCCGCAACATTGCCGACGATATTGAATACAGCCCTGCAACGATCTATCTTTATTTCAAAGAGAAAGATGAGATCTTCTACGTAATCCACGAACAGGGATTCGATCTGTTAAACAAAGAATTTATAAACCATAACCAGATAACTGATCCATTTGAAAGGCTGGCTGAGCTAGGAAAAATATACCTGAATTTTGCGCTTGCAAATCCAGATTACTATGACCTTATGTTTATCATGAGGGCCCCTTTGAGTGAAATTAAATGCCATAGCAAGTGGGAAGCCGGAGATAATAGCTTTCAATACCTGCTTAATACGGTTACAGAATGCCTGGATAAAAAACTTATTGTTGATGGTGATCCCCTTATTGTTTCAATGTCTATATGGTCCTATGTTCATGGCCTTATTTCCTTATTTATAAGAGAGCGGCTGCAGTCGGTAAGTATTGAAGGTGAACAAAACCCTAATCTTTTAGCCCAATCATTAGACTATTTTCTAAAAACACTTAAAGTGTAAAAAAATTTACACTACAATAAACAGTGTTCAGTAAATAACCAACGATTATTATTTTTCAAAAACAATGTAACAAATCAAAAAATGCCAATTCTAATAAACAGTGTTCATTTTATAAACAACGATACGCCATGAATAGAAAAACAGCCTTAAAATCGTTATTATTAATCCTGGGGTGCTGGCTTCCCTTTGGTGCCTTCTCTCAAAGTCCTCTTCAGGGTTATTTAGACGAGGCGCTCAAAAACAATCTTGGGATACAAAAACAAGATTTCGCTTTACAGCGAAGCCTCTATGCTTTAAAAGAAGCAAAAGGACTATTCCTTCCCGATGTGGAACTGAACACCTCCTACCTGACATCAGGAGGTGGACGCAAAATTGAAATCCCAATTGGTGACCTCCTGAATCCTGTATACAGCACCTTAAACAGCTTAACGGGTTCTGGTAAATTCCCTCAGGTAGATAATGTGAGTCAGACTTTTAATCCTAACAATTATTACGATGCCAAAGTACATACCACCTTGCCTCTGTATAATGCGGAAATTATTTATAATAGCCGTATCAAAAAAGAACAGATCACTATGCAGCAGATAGAATTAAGGCTGTATAAACGCGAGCTGATAAAACAAGTTAAGCTTGCTTATTATGGATACGAACAATCGCTGCAGGCCATAAAAATTTTTGAAAACGGGATTGCATTGGCAAAAGAAAACCTGCGGATAAATCAATCAATGGTTAAAAATGGAAAAGCAATAAGAACAGTGGTGGCCCGTTCAGAAAATGAACTTACAGGTATTGAAACTCAACTCGAAAACGCCAAAACTGAGTCTCTGAATGCTGCAGCCTATTTCAATTTTCTACTCAATAAGCCGCTCAACAGTACCATTGAAATTAGTGAAAACGAGAATACGATTATTGGACCAGACTCCTCTTCTCATTCCGGGAAAAGAGAAGAACTTGCTTCGCTCGAATCTTTAAATCAAATAAATGCCCTCTCTGTAAAATTAACCCGTGCTGCTGTACTTCCAAAGCTATCCACATTTGTTGATGTAGGTGCTCAGGGTGATTTTTTAAAAGTAAACAAAGATGCACCCTATTATCTTTTCGGAGTAACACTATCATGGCAAATATTTAATGGCAACAGAAATAAAAACAAAACTCAGCAGGCACTTTTAGATTTAAAGTTGACCGAAACACAAACAGAACTGGCATCGCAGCAACTGGAACTTGAGGTTATTACAGCTCAAAATAAATTGAATGCAGCTTTACAGGCTTTTAAAGCTTCGGTTAGCCAATCATCATTATCTCTTCAATACTATAAAGACGAACAACGTCTATACAAAGAGGGGCAGGCGCTTTATCTGGAGTTATTGGATGCACAGACAAGATTGATAAATGATCAGCTAAAACAAAGTATTGCCTATCTGAATATGCTAACCAGAACAACCGAATTGGAAAGAGCAAAAGCAAGTTATATTCTTTAATCACCTTTAATTTAAAACAAAATGAAACATATAAATATAGTCCCAGTCTTCATATTTCTTGGCATTGCCGTAATTGGTTGCAGTGAACCGAAACCGGTACAAAAAACCGATAATTCAATTCCGGTAAAGGTAATTTCCTCAGATGCCCTTAATGAAAATGAACCGGTTGAAACTTCTGGTTTACTATCATCAGAGCAACAGAGTAACCTATCTTTTAAAACCGGCGGAATCATAAACCGCATTTTTGTTAAGGAAGGTGATCATGTAAACAATGGGCAAGTACTTGCCTCGCTAAACATGACAGAAGTAAATGCTCAGCTTAACCAGGCGGAAGAGGGATTTAATAAAGCAAAGCGGGATGCCCAAAGGACTGCCAATTTGTTTAAGGACAGCGTAAGTACCAGAGAGCAATTGGAAAATACGCAAACTGCTTTGACAATTGCCAAAAAAAGTCTGGACATAGCGCGGTTCAATGCTGCTCAATCAACCATAAGGGCAAATACAACTGGCGTTGTTCTTAAAAAACTGGCAAATGAAGGAGAACAGGTAGCCGGAGGAACCCCCATACTTTACATAGGCGGTGTTGCAAATAAAGACTGGATAGTTAAATGTGGTATTACCGATAAAGACAGATCAAGGATTAGCGGGAGTGAGAAAGTTGAGTTAAACTTTGATGTCTTCCCTCAAACATTAACAGGAGTAGTGAAGTCTCTTGCCCAAGGCAGTGATGCAGGCTCCGGTTTATACCAGGCCGAAATAAGGCTCAATCCTACCGATGCCAAATTGATCTCAGGGCTCTTTGCCAAAGTAAAAATATATCCTTTTGGCAAAACAGATCTGTTGTCGGTTCCGGTAGATGCTTTAGTGGAGGGCAAAAATGACAGCGCCTACGTATTTACTTCAGTGAACAACAGAGCTATAAAAAAGGCGGTAAAGGTGGCTTACCTAAAAGATGACAAAGCATTTATCTCTGCCGGCTTATTAGCCACTGATCAGATAATAAGAGAAGGGTCAGCATATCTTACTAATGGTTCCCCAATTAAAATAATCAGATAATCTAAATTATTTCAAGATGAAATTACCTGAATTTGCAGTAAAAAATTATCAGTTTACACTGATCGTTTTCGTAGCAGTACTAGCCCTGGGGATATATTCCTTATTCACCATGCCAAGAAGTGAAGATCCTGAAACCCATCCTCCACAATTTACAGTAGTTGTGGTATATCCGGGAACTAATCCTAAGGATATGGAGCAGTTGGTTGTTGACCCCATGGAAAAAAAGATCCACGAACTTGACGACATTAAACATATAACCACAGACATAAGTGATGGGCTGGCAGTGATGCAGATCATTTATAAATATAGCTCAAACCCTAATGATAAGTATCAGGAAGTGGTTAGGGAGATTAACAGTTTAAGAACTGAATTGCCCCCTGATATAGCAGATATACGGATCAATAAACAGATTCCATCAGATGTTAGCATCTATCAGTTTGCTTTAGTAAGTGAAAACACCTCGAATGCCACGCTTAAAAAATATTCGAAGGAACTAAAGGAACGGCTTGAAAAAATACAGGCTCTAAAAAAAGTTACCTATGCTGGCGTTCCTGAACATCAGGTAAATATAAGGCTTAACATCCAAAAAATAGCTCATGAAAAACTTACTCAGAACAATGTTATTGCCGCTTTACAAAGTGAGAATGTAAACATTCCGGGTGGTAACATTAGTATGGGAAACAGGAAGCTGAACATTAAAACCAGTGGTAATTTTTCGAGCATAGACGAGGTTAAGAATACGGTAATCTATAGTGATCAGGGAAAAGTGGTTTACCTGAAAGACATTGCCGATGTTTCGTTAGGCTATGAAGATGAAACGCATATTACCCGTTTAAACGGCTACAGAAGTAGTTTTATAAATGCAAGCTTAAAAGATGGAGAGAACATTATATCTGTGCAGGAAAAAGTTGTTCCCTTATTAACAGCTTTTAAAAAGGATTTACCGCCGGGTATTGACCTTGTAAAGGTTTTTGATCAGGCTAAAAGCGTAGATGTCAGGCTTTCGCATTTTACAAGAGATTTTGGTATCGCAATTTTATTGGTGCTGGTTACCTTACTGCCTCTGGGCACAAGGGCATCAGTTGTTGTGATGATCTCAATACCCCTGTCTCTAGCTATCGGACTTACCCTAATGAATGCATTGGGTTATAACATCAATCAGCTAAGCATTGTAGGTATGATAGTAGCGCTGGGTATTCTGGTTGATGATAGTATTGTAGTGGTTGAAAATATTGAACGGTATCTGCGCATGGGCTACAGCAGAATAGAGGCTTCTATAAAGGCTACTTCTCAAATCGGCATTGCCGTTGTTGGCTGTACCATACTGCTTATATTTGCCTTTTTACCAATCGTTTTCTTACCCGAAGGAGCCGGGGATTTTATTAGAAGTTTACCGCTTTCTGTAATCACTACAATTTTTGCTTCTATGTTGGTATCACTAACAGTAGTCCCTTTTTTAGCAAGTATCATTTTGAAACCGCACATGAGTGAGGAGGGAAATTTTCTGCTTAGGGCAATGAAAAAAGGAATTCACACTACTTACGGAGCGGTACTTAATAAAGCGCTAAAAAGGCCGGTAGTTACACTCATCATTATTGGAGGGATCTTTATTGCCTCTCTTGGATTAGTTCCGGTTATAGGAAGCAGCCTGTTCCCAAAATCTGAGAAGCCAATGTTTCTGGTAGATATAGAAACGCCAGAGGGAACCAATATAAATACCACAAATAAAGTAACAAGGTATGTGGAATCTATACTGAAAAAAGTACCTGAAATAAGTTCATTTTCAAGTAATGTTGGTAAAGGAAATCCAAGAATCTATTACAATGTGATACCACACAATGAAAGCGAAAATTATGCACAGATCTTTGTTCAGGTAGAGGGACTGGAAACCCGGGAAAAAGTTGCGGTAATTGAAAGGGTAAGAAAAGAGCTGAATGGTTACCCTGGTGCAAACATTAAGGTTAAGGACTTTGAACAGGGCCCGCCTGTTGATGCCCCCCTTGCCTACCGCATTTATGCAGATGATCTTGACGGCCTGCGCAAAACAGCATTCGATATTGCCTCGCTGATCAGTAAAGTAGATGGAACCATTTACGTAAACAATCCTTTGTTGGTAAAACCTACAGACCTTAAGGTTACAATAAATAAAGAAAAGGCTGCTTTGCTGGGTGTTGCTTCTGCGGATATTGACCGCACAGTTCGATTGGGATCTGCCGGGTTAAATGTAGCAACGTACAGGGAAGACTCAGGAAAAGCAGACAATTATAATGTGAACGTTTCTATTCCAAGAAATAACAACATTCAGGATATCAGTATGTTCGACAGGCTATATGTCCCGTCTTCGTCCGGGATAAATATCCCTCTGAAAAACGTGGCATCTATTGGTTTCGAGAGTTCACCAAACCAGATCAGACACTATGATAAGGACAGATACGTAACTATTTCTGCTTTCGTAAAACCGGGTTATAATGTACAACGCCTGGATGAGGAGATTACTGAAAAACTGAACAAGTTTAAATTCCCTGAAGGCTTCTCTTTTAAAGTTGCAGGTGAGAAAGAAAGTAAAGAAGAAAGTTTTGGCAACCTTGGTCTTATCCTTATTGTTACTGTTTTTGGTTTTCTTGGTGTGTTGATACTTGAGTTCAAAACCTTTAAAAGTATATTGATTGTGCTATCGGTTATTCCACTTGGGATAGTTGGAGGATTGATCATGCTGTTCTTTGCAGGTGAAACGCTCTCCTTTACAGCCACAATTGGTTTTATTGCATTAGTAGGGATAGAAGTTAAAAACTCTCTACTGGTTGTAGATTTTACAAATCAGTTAAGGGCACAGGGAAAAAGTATTGAAGAAGCGATTATTGAAGCAGGGGAAATTAGATTTGTACCCATACTTTTGACGTCGTTAACAGCTATAGGCGGATTACTGCCTCTTGTGATCGAATATAGTGAATTGTATTCTCCACTTGCCTTGGTGCTTATTGGTGGCTTAATTAGCTCTACATTATTATCAAGACTAGTAACACCGGTGATGTATAAACTGTTACCACCAAAAATTGCAGTTGACCAAACAATATAAGAAATAGTAAACCCTTAAAAAAATACCCACTAATGGGTATTTTTTTAAGGGTTTTATAGGGTTTAATTTGTGGCGGATAATCTTCACAAATTAACTTTATTATGAAATTAAAATCTTTATTAACAGCCTCACTGTTTTTAATTGCACCTTTTGCAATTAAAGCTCAAACCGTCCAAATTTCAGCTTCAGAAGCTGATGCAAAAATTATTGTAGACGGACAAATTTTAGGTACAGGTAATGCAAAAATCAAAGTCCCAAAAAACTCTTGCGTAAATGTAAAAGTGCAGAAAGCCGGGTTCTTAAGGTATGAGCAAACTTTCTGCAATAAGAAGGGAATGGCCGAACCGCCAAAGAAGCAGTTTTTTGACATGAAGAAGGATGATGCAGAGGAAGCTTCAATAAAAACGGATCAGGCTAACATCGACTTTTCTATTGAAATCAATAAAAAGCAAGATGTGGCTGAGGTTTGGAAACGTGCAAATCAAATCGTAACGGATTATTTTGATGCCATTGAAGTTGCCGACAAAGAAACATCCTATTTAAGAACTTCATGGAGCATTCAAAGTTTCCAGCAAAACACTATCAGAACACGTTTAATTATTAAATTATCTAAAAGTGAGCCGCTTACTTATAAGGTTAAACTTGTAAGTGAATTTTCTGGTGCTCCTTTAACAAGCGTAAAAGCTGATGAACAGTTTCACGATTGGGATCGTGTATTGAGAAAATACCAAAATGTTATTTCTGACTTCACCACACGTTTAGGAAACCAGTAGTTTAATACGCCCGGTAACGCTATCGTTTGCCTCGCCATCTCGAGGCAACGAGAGATCTCTTGACTATCAAGTAGCCGCAAATTGGCATAATCAAGAGATCTCTCCTATCGTCGAGATGACGATTACCTTTTTATTATTCAGTGGCTTCAACTTTTTTAGTCAAATAATAAACAGGTATCCCTATCAGCATAATTAACACCCCCCACCCACAAGTATCTGTTTTATAGATTAAAAGTGCAACACTAAGTGCTGATGCTACTATGATATATAACATTGGCAGAACCGGATAACCAAAAGCCCGGTAAGGGCGTTCTGCATCAGGCATTTTTCTTCTTAAAATGAATATCCCATATATGGTAAGGATATAGAATATTAAAACAATGATCACTACAAAATCCAGAAGGGCTCCATATCTACCCGTTAAACACAACGCAGAAGCCCATGCTCCTTGTACCCATAAAGCCCAGCCCGGTACATCTGCTTTATTTAAAGTGGCGGCCTTTTTAAAGAACAACCCATCCTTTGCCATAGTATAGTATACCCTTGCACCCGCCATAATCAAACCATTATTACAGGCAAACGTAGAGATCATAATCATTACGGCAATAATTATAGTCCCTGCTTGTCCAAAAATATATTGCGCAGCAACAACTGCTACCCTATCAGATTTTGCTGTGGTAATCTGGTCGAGAGGCAATACTGCCACGTACATCAGATTAGCAAGAATATAAATTATGCTTACAATTAAAGTTCCCAGGAACAAACTCAGACCAACATTACGCTGAGGATTTTTAATCTCTCCGGCAATGAAGGTAACCCCTGCCCAGGCATCACTCGAAAACAATGAACCAACCATTGCTGCAGAAATACCCGAAAGCAGCAGGCTTCCGCTAATAGGAGCCCAGGTCATTGTTTCTAAACTAAAAGAACGTGTTTCCCATGCATTGGCCCAGTTTGCATCCCAAACCTCAGCTTTTGCGGCAAGTGTAAATCCGAAAATGATTAAGCCAAAAAGTGATAAGATTTTTATAATCGTTAAAACAGTTTGCAGAATCTTACTATCCTTAACACCACGGCTATTCACAAATGTTAGGAAAACGATGGTTACAATAGAGACCAACTGAGCTGCACTGATTGCATAATGCTCCGGAATACCTTTGTCGCTAACTCCTGTTTGAATTTGCCATAGGATATTATTTTCACTAAAAGGTTCATAGAGGTAGGCCGCAAACTTAGAAAACGCGACCCCTACTGCCGCAATAGTACCTGTTTGTATTACTGCAAACAGACTCCATCCATATAAAAATGCAATCAGTTTATTATAAGCCTCCTTTAAATAAACGTATTGCCCTCCAGCTTTTGGAAACATTGCACTTAACTCTCCGTAACTAACTGCTGCAATGATGGTAATTATTGCGGTAACAACCCAGATGAGAATAAGCCAACCGGCAGAACCGACTTGTCGGGCTATATCAGCACTTACAATAAATATACCCGACCCAATCATTGAGCCTACTACGAGCATGGTACCATCTAACAGTCCTAGTTCTCTCTTAAAAGAACCGTCTTGATTTTCTTTATCCATATGGTTTGTTTGGTTGGTTTTAGCATAAATCCAATACAAGAGCTTTATAAGTTATGTATCAACTGCCCTGCTAATATATTAAAAATACAGAACGTTCACACATCCTTCACACTTCCTTCACACCAAATCCACAAACGGGTACTTTTTTGTGAAGAATGTGTGTAGAATGTGTGAGTTATGTGAGGACTTTACCTTTCCGACTAATAAACCCAATTAAAAGCAACCAATGGCATAAATTCCCGGTTCATAAAAAAGGTTAGTAATCAATTCATTAAAAATTTGGTAATTTCAGAAACACGCTTATTTTTGTAAAGCCCGGTCTTGCTAATTAAATGACTTAAGTGCTTTAAGGTAATGGCGAAAAAGGGCAATCTGCCAGCTACAAACAAATGGCTTTGGCCTTTTTTGGAGGCAGCTAAAGTCGACAACTAACAACCAAAAATAAACTAAACAAGAGATCAAAGTATGGAGTTTTTACAGAACAATTTAATCTATTTTATTCCCGCATTGGGTTTAATTGGCATCATTGTGATGGCAATTAAAAGCGCATGGGTAAACAAACAGGATGCAGGGGATAAAAACATGCAGGAACTGGCTGGCTATATTGCTGATGGTGCAATGGCCTTTTTAAAAGCTGAATGGAAAGTACTTAGCATTTTTGTTGTGTTTACAGCTGCATTGCTTGCCTATTCAGGAACGGTACATGAAGTTAACGGCGTACAATTACACTCCAGCTGGATCATATCTATTGCTTTTATTATTGGAGCTGTGTTTTCTGCAACCGCAGGATACATTGGCATGAAAGCGGCAACAAAAGCAAATGTTCGTACTACACAGGCTGCTAGAACTAGTTTAAAACAAGCGCTAAAGGTTTCTTTTACCGGCGGTACGGTAATGGGATTGGGTGTAGCGGGCTTAGCTATTTTAGGCTTAGGCGGTTTATTTATTGTTTTCCTTAACATTTTTAATGTTGTACAACCAAACAGCACAGAATTGAAAACAGCAATAGAGGTACTAACCGGGTTTTCGTTAGGAGCCGAATCTATTGCGCTTTTTGCGCGTGTGGGCGGTGGTATTTACACCAAAGCTGCCGATGTTGGTGCCGACTTAGTTGGTAAAGTTGAAGCTGGAATTCCTGAAGATGATGTACGTAACCCGGCAACCATTGCAGATAATGTTGGCGACAATGTTGGTGATGTGGCCGGTATGGGAGCAGATTTATTCGGATCTTATGTGGCAACCATACTAGCTACAATGGTATTAGGACAGGAAATTGTTGCGACAGATAATTTTGGGGGGTTGTCTCCGATACTATTGCCGATGGTGATCTGCGGATTAGGGATCCTGTTTTCAATAGTAGGAACCTGGTTTGTGCGCATCAAGGGTGAGGATTCTAATGTACAAACAGCATTGAACCTTGGCAACTGGGGATCGATCGTAATTACTGCCATTGCATCTTATTTTATTGTGATGTGGATGCTGCCTTCAAATCTACATTTGCGTGGTGTTGATTTTACCAGCATCGATGTATTTTTTGCGATCATAGTAGGTCTGATTGTGGGTACTTTAATGAGTATCATAACTGAATATTATACTGCGATGGGAAAAGGTCCCGTTAATTCAATTATCCAGCAATCTGGCACAGGCCATGCAACAAACATTATCGGTGGTTTATCGGTAGGTATGAAATCTACTGTTGCTCCTATCCTGGTTTTAGCGGGAGGTATCATTTTCTCGTATGCTTTTGCAGGATTATACGGTGTAGCGATTGCCGCCGCAGGTATGATGGCTACTACAGCAATGCAGTTAGCAATTGATGCATTCGGCCCTATTGCTGATAATGCTGGAGGTATTGCTGAAATGAGTCAACTACCACCTGAAGTACGTGAACGTACTGACAATTTGGATGCTGTTGGTAATACAACTGCAGCGACGGGTAAAGGATTTGCAATTGCTTCGGCAGCATTAACTTCGCTTGCTTTATTTGCGGCCTTTGTGGGTGTAGCGGGTATATCGGCTATCGACATCTATAAAGCCCCTGTTTTGGCTGGGCTATTTGTAGGTGCGATGATTCCTTTTATATTTTCTGCATTATGTATTGCCGCGGTTGGTAAAGCTGCAATGGATATGGTGCAGGAAGTTCGTCGCCAGTTCCGCGAAATTCCAGGAATTATGGAATACAAAGCAAAGCCGGAATACGAAAAATGCGTTGCCATTTCAACCAAGGCTTCGATCCGCGAAATGATGTTGCCGGGTGCTATCGCACTTTTAGTTCCAATTATAGTGGGTTTTGGTTTCAAAGGTGTTTTCCCATCGGTAAGTTCTGCTGAAATATTAGGCGGTCTATTGGCCGGTGTTACAGTATCAGGAGTGCTTATGGGAATTTTCCAGAGTAATGCAGGCGGTGCCTGGGATAATGCTAAGAAATCATTTGAAAAAGGTGTAGAGATCAATGGCGAGATGCATTACAAAAAATCTGAGCCTCATAAAGCATCTGTTACAGGCGATACCGTTGGCGATCCTTTTAAAGATACTTCGGGTCCATCAATGAACATCCTTATTAAACTAATGTCTATTGTTTCCTTGGTTATTGCTCCATATATAGCTGTTGGTCCAGGCGAGAATACCGCCTCAAATACAGAAATCATGAATTCAATTCAGGTTTCTGCTAAATTCTCGGCATTAACACAAGAAATAGCTAAAAACGTAAAATCTTTGCCAGAGGAAACACCTAAAAGCATTCAATTTGCTCAACACAAAGTGAGCAATAGATTAAAAACAGACAGGAAACAGCTAACAAGATCGATTGACAACGCAAAAGCTCAACCTTAAACTTCATTAGGCTAAAAATAAAAGGGATTTCGTAAAAGAATCCCTTTTATTTTTAGATATATTTTATTTAGGTTTGGCACTTATAATATAAACTAGACGAGTTATAGATACACTTTAACTAAACTTTAAACTATGAATTTTAGAAAGTCAATTGACTTACTTACACAAGAAGCTGCTGAAAGTGGTGAAGGAACCCTGAAACGGACCCTTGGCCCCGTCAATTTGGTGGCTTTGGGTATTGGTGCAATTATCGGTGCCGGACTGTTTTCCATAACCGGATCTGCCGCTGCCAATAATGCAGGGCCGGCCATTACCATCTCATTTGTTATTGCAGCTCTGGGTTGCGCTTTTGCAGGATTATGTTATGCTGAATTTGCGTCAATGATCCCGGTAGCAGGTAGTGCTTATACCTATTCTTATGCTACAATGGGTGAATTTATAGCCTGGATAATCGGATGGGATCTGGTATTGGAATATGCTTTGGGTGCCGCAACGGTATCCATTAGCTGGAGTAGGTATCTGGTCAAGTTTCTGGCGTATTACGACGTCCATCTGCCCGCACAGGTAACCATGTCGCCTTTTGAAACGGCAACTCTTTTAGATGGCACCGTAGTTTCTGGTATGTTCAACTTACCTGCCGTATTTATTATCGTCTTAATGTCCTTTGTATTGATCAGAGGAACCAGCGAATCCGCATTTATTAATGGGCTTATTGTAGCTATTAAAGTTGTAATTGTATTCATTTTTATCCTTTTAGGATGGAAATATATTAACGCCGACAACTATTCACCTTATTTCATTCCTGCTGATAAACCAGGTCACGAAAGTATGTTTACACACGGATGGGGAGGTGTAATACGAGCGGCCGGAATTGTTTTCTTTGCCTATATAGGTTTTGATGCAGTTTCTACAGCTGCTCAGGAGGCAAAAAATCCTAAGAAAGATATGCCTATCGGTATCCTTGTTTCTTTGTTCATTTGTACAATTCTATATATTCTTTTTGCACACGTTATGACCGGGGTAGCTAATTTTGACATGTTTAAAGGTCAGGATGGTATCGCTCCTGTTGCGGTTGCGATTGACAATATGGGTGTTAAAAATGCCGCAGGTGTTGTTGTTCCATCTTATCCATGGTTAAATAAGTTGATTATCCTTGCCATTCTGGGTGGTTATGCCTCAGTTATCCTGGTGATGCTATTGGGCCAATCGAGGGTATTCTTCTCGATGAGTAAAGATGGTTTATTACCAAAGGTATTCTCGAAAGTTCATCCTAAATATAGTACTCCTGCAAAAAGCAACTTATTATTTATGTTTTTTGTAAGCTTATTCGCAGCATTTGTTCCGGCCACTGTAGTTGGCGAGATGACAAGCATAGGTACTCTTTTGGCATTTATTCTTGTTTGCATCGGAATAGTTATCCTAAGAAATAGAATGCCTGATTTGCCTCGTGCATTTAAAGTGCCTTTGGTACCGCTTATTCCAATACTAGGTGTAGCGGTTTGCTTAGGCATGATGGTATTCCTGCCTCTTGATACATGGGTTCGTCTATTAGTGTGGATGATTATTGGTATTAACGTGTACCTGTTCTATGGTATGAAAAACAGTTTATTATCTGATAATTTACAAGCTACATTAGCGAAAAGCACTAAAACAGTTTCTTACGTAGGTTTTGGCCTTGCCATATTGTTGATTATAGTGGCGTTAATTCACCACAATATTACCGACGGTAAAGACACAGGATTATACTACTTCTCTTTAGTGTTTGCAGTTGCGCATATCATTTTATACTTATACCGCGCTTCAACATCTAATCGAGTTCAAGCAAAGTAATTAAGCATAAATAGCAATAAAAAAGCCACTCAGTTTGAGTGGCTTTTTTATTGCTATTTAATTTACCTTTGTATCATAAATTAACTGCTATGGAATTCAATTTTCGACAAATTCTATCTACTTCAATGGTACTATTCGCTATCATTGATATTCTTGGCGCTATACCTGTAGTAATTGAGCTTAGAAAGAAAGCCGGACACATTCAATCTGAAAAGGCAGCGATAGTTGCAACAGTACTCATGGTTATCTTTTTGTTTGCCGGTGAGACCTTATTAAAGGTTATCGGACTGGATGTTGAATCATTTGCCATTGCAGGTTCATTCGTAATCTTCTTTATTGCAATGGAAATGGTACTTGGTCTAACCATATTTAAAGAAGGTGATGCACCTGAAACGGTATCAATTGTGCCGCTTGCATTTCCATTAATAGCAGGCGCAGGAACCATGACTACTTTACTTTCCCTAAAAACTGAATATGCAACTCAAAACATCATTATTGGCATCATTATCAATATGTTGTTTGTTTACTTCGTATTAAAAAACACAGAGCGTTTAGAGAAGCTTTTTGGTAAATCCGGCTTAAATGTTTTAAGAAAAGCTTTCGGAATTATTCTTCTTGCTATTGCCATCAAATTATTCAGAAACAATACTGGCCTGTAACAAAAGTGTTCTTGGATGGTCTAAAATAAAAAAGGCTATGAACAGCTTCGAGCAATTCACGTTGATTATTGGTGTGCTGGCCATATTGTTTGAGACCATAAGTCACATTAAGAGTAAGATTAAGCAGTGGTTTGGTACCCACGGGCACTAAGAGAGCGCCTATTTTTTAATAAAGCGAGCAATGAACATGGTATCTGCTTTATCCTTATAGCCTTTAATCACTTCCATTTTTTCGAGCTGCAGGGGTAGGTTTTCGACTATCCACGCTACAACATCTTCATTTTCCTGTTTAAATACAGAACAGGTGATGTATACCAAAGGCTTTCCAGTTTTCAGATATTTAACAACATTACCTGCGATTGCGGTTTGAAGTTTCGAAAAGTAACTGATTTTATGAGCGTCAAAATAATAAAGCATTTCTGGAGTACGCCCCCAGGTACCCGATCCTGAACAAGGTGCATCCAGAATAATCCCGTCAAATTCATAATGATGGAGATCCTGATCGTTGTTCTGAAGCAGATCTAATACTTTTTTCTGATACTTTTTCAATCCCGCTTCACGGAAACGCTCTTCCAGATTGTTTAAGCTATTTTCTCTTACGTCGCTAACCAATAACTGTACGCTAGGCTCAAGATCGTGCAGAAGCAGGGATTTGCCTCCTGACGCGGCACAACAATCCCACCAGTAGTCCCAGGTCTGAGGTTCAAAAAAATCTCCTGTTTTTTGTGAGGATAAATCCTGTACCTGATAATACTGCTGCGAGGGAACAATTTTTTCCAGCTTAGTTCCATTTGGCAAAGCCAAAGTAGTTTTGCTAATCTCTTCAACCGCTATTTCTGCTTCTTTTAACGTTTTAATCAGCTGGTTTATATAGCTCGGTTTAACTCGTAAAAATAAATCTGGCTGTATAAAAAATGACTCGTAAAAATCTTGCTTTTGAATATCCTTACTTAGGTTTTCATTGAATATGAATATCTCAGAAAGGTTAAAGGAAGGATACTCATCTGTTATTAAAGCTATTTTTTCTTGAACGGAAAGGTTGATCTGCTCCTTAAACTGAGGCAACTTAGTTTCAATTACCAGACTTAGTGTTTGATTGCAAAGGAAGTCGGAAATAGCCAAACGAAGTATCGTATCCTCTTTTATCAGTGCTTTACCTAATCTGAAAAAACTATAAATATATCTGGTAGCCCAACGCCGGTCGGACGATCCCATTTGCTTATGTTGCTTAAAATAAGTAAACAAGAAACGATGTAGCGGTTGTATGCCATCATAACTTTTAAAGACCTGTTCAAATGCCCTGATCTGGTGCTCTACCTTCATTCAATAAGATTTAAAGAAAAATCCTGGTAACGTAACAACATTAAACTGGTATTAATATAACCTAATTTTTCGTCATGAAAGAATGAAAAACTATTATGTAGGCCTTTATACTTTTCTTCTGTAATGTATTTCAGATAATCTTTTCCGTGTTTAGAAATAAGCTGAGCGAAATAAAAACCAATATCGAATCCCTTAAATGAATATTCACCAGGCTCAAAGCTATACGCAGCCCTATATTTCTTAATAAATGAGATTACATGATTATTCTTATAATCGACCTTATAAGACGACGTTACAGCAGTATTTAGTGCCTGAAGCTTGTCTATATTATAATTTTGTTTTATCCAGTCAGGATGACCATACAAATCTATATCCAAACCGGCATTTTTTAATTTCACTAGCTTATCAAGTGTTGGTATTACAAACTTTCTATCTGGAGAAGTTACAATAATGACGTATTTTTTATCCTTAATCAGGTTTAGCTCCATAGTAAAAACAGAAGCAAATTCCTGAAAAGTGAACTTTTTCTTGTTGCTTTCAAAATATGCTTTTAAAGGTGCTGACAATAATTTACTGCCTGCGTCCTTTGAATCTATGAGCACTAAAACTGTTTTATCGGGATTGTAATGTTTAGTAATGTAAAGCCCTAATTTTTCTACATGTAAGTCTATATTATTTACAATGGAGATTAAATTTGGGTTATTAAATTCCTGTGGATGTGTAGCCGCTAGCGGATTAACAACCGGAATACCTTTCGCTATGGAGTACTCTTTAATGTATTTTAATCCAGCGGGGTAAACTGGTCCAACAATTAAATTACTGTTACTTAATCCTCCGTTTTTTATCAATCCTTCAATTTGACTGTTATTGTCGCGGGAATCATAAACATTCAATTTAAAATTGAGACCTTGTTCTGCCGCGGAATCTACGCCAAGCTTAAATCCCTGATAGAAATCGATAGCCATAGCAGATTTTTCGACTTCGGCTTTGGTAGCAGTTTTAAGTTTTAAATCATTTAATCTAAATGGAACCAGCAGAGAAATATCAGCCTGCGTAAATTTAGCCGCAGGCTTATCTTTTTTCTCTTCTACCTTTTTAGGAACATCGGGCTTTTTATTAGTGGTCTTTTGAATTTTAGGTGAACATGCAGCTAAAAAAAGTCCAATAAAAGCTATTACCCAATATTTACTCCCACTCAATTGTAGCTGGTGGTTTTGAGCTGATATCATATACGACGCGATTAATTCCTTTTACTTTGTTAATTATTTCGTTAGAAATTTTTGCGAGTACGTTATATGGCAGGTGACACCAATCGGCAGTCATACCATCAACTGATTCAACTGCGCGAAGGCAAATTACGTTTTCGTAAGTACGCTCATCGCCCATTACACCAACAGATTGAACCGGAAGGAATATGGCTCCCGCCTGCCAAACTTTATCGTAAAGGCCGGCTTCTTTTAAATTGTCAATATAGATAGCATCTGCTTCTTGTAGAATAGCAACTTTCTCTGCAGTTACTTCTCCAAGAATTCTGATAGCCAATCCTGGACCAGGAAAAGGGTGACGACCAATGATAAAGTGCTCAAGACCTAATGATCTGCCCACTCTTCTTACTTCGTCCTTAAATAAGGTATTAAGAGGCTCTACAACCTTTAATTTCATAAAATCAGGTAATCCACCAACATTATGGTGCGATTTGATTGTTGCTGATGGCCCTTTAACAGATACAGATTCAATAACATCAGGATAAATTGTTCCTTGTGCTAACCATTTCACATCCTGAACTTCATGTGCTTCATCATCAAATACCTCTATGAATACACGTCCAATTGCCTTACGCTTTAGTTCCGGGTCTTTAACTTTTGCAAGCTGGCTAAGGAAACGTTCTTTAGCATCAACTCCTTTTATGTTTAAGCCAAGGTGTTTGTACTGTTCTAATACGGATTCGTACTCTCCTTTGCGTAACAAACCATTATCTACAAAGATGCAGTGTAGGTTTTTGCCAATTGCTTTATGCAATAGGATTGCTGCAACGCTTGAATCAACACCACCAGAAAGGGCAAGAACAACTTTATCGTTACCTAATTTAGCCTGAAGCTCAGCGATGGTGGTCTCAACAAATGCATCTGGAGTCCACTCTTGTTTACATCCGCAGATGTCTACAAGGAAGTTTTCTAACAATTGTTTGCCGTCTGTACTGTGTGTTACCTCTGGATGAAATTGGATTGCATAAGTTTCTGAATCTTTAACCTGATAGGCCGCAACTTTTACGCTATCTGTACTGGCTATAAGTTCCGCATTTGCAGGCATTGCAGTAATAGTATCACCATGTGACATCCATACTTGTGAACCTGTACTTATATTTTTAAATAATTTATTATTATCTGCTACAAAGTTTAGGTTGGCTCTGCCATACTCACGTGTTGATGAAGCCTTAACCTCTCCACCTGTGTGCTGGGCAATATACTGAGCACCGTAACAAACTGCTAAAACAGGATAATGTTTATGGAATTTTTCAAGATCTATTTGAGGTGCGTCTTCCTGACGAACTGAGTATGGACTACCTGAAAATATGATGCCTTTAACGTCAGATGAGATTTCAGGGATATGATTGAAGGGGTGAATTTCGCAATAAACATTTAACTCGCGTACCCTACGGGCAATTAATTGTGTGTATTGGGAACCAAAATCGAGAATTATGATTTTTTCTAGCATGGCCAAAGTTAAGAATATTTAATTACCTCCACACCAAATCTTCGCAGAAAATCAACACCTTCATCACTCGCCAAGCCCTTGTACTCTGCATAAGAGTCTTTATAGTAAACTAATTTAATACCTGACGACAATATTAACCTGGCGCAAGCGATACATGGCGACAGGGTGGTATATAAAGTTGACCCTGATATTTTAGAACCATTTTTTACTGCGTACAATATAGCATTCTCTTCTGCATGTAATGCAAGCGAACAACTGCCGCGCGAATCTCTGTCGCATCCTGTTTCCGGCCACTCTTCATCACAGTTATGTGTACCTGAAGGCGGTCCGTTGTAACCGATAGAGATAATTCGGGTGTCTTTTGTTAATACAGCACCAACATGGGCACGCACACAGTGTGAGCGGTGCGACAGATCGGTAGCTAAATTCATAAATATATCTTTAAATCCTTTCTTCATCTGATTCGTTTTAATTCAAAAAACAGGCTGGCAAATATAGGGTAAAAAAAAACTTCCCTCCTTTAAGCAAAGAGGGAAGTTTTTATCCGAGGGTTATTTTAGTGACCTCCGGCTATCTTTTTGTCGAAATCAATTCCTTGTTTTCTAAGTATACCACTTACTTTCCAGGCATAATATGCCAGATAAGCAAAGCATAGTACACCTACTATATAACTGTATTGGATGCCCGTGAACTCAGATACATATCCTTGTACCCAACTAATAATTCCTCCACCCATGATCATCATGATCAAGAAGCTACTTCCCTGACTTGTGTTTTTACCCAAACCACTAACTGCCAACGTAAATATACAAGGCCATAATGTACTGCAAAATAGTCCTACACTTGTAAGTGCATAAACGCTCACCATTCCTTTTGTAAACATACCTATCAAGAGTGCACTAATACCTATGATTGAGAATATCAGCAACATTCTAGCTGGATTTCCTTTACTCGCCATATCAGCAATGATCAATACTAAGATAATTAAGCCATAAACATAAAACGGAGCTAGATCATGGTGAAATATCGCATTAACACCTAAGAAAATCCCAAAAGCTAAATATGGAGCAACAAATCTTAATATTTTTTGTGTGCTCACATTGTCTGTGAAAGCCTCTACAGCTCCAGTCCATCTACCAATCATCATACTAGCCCAGTATAAAGATACATATGGTGCAATATCCTTAATTGCAAAGCCCAGATCTTTTTCCATATAGGCAGGTAAGTTACTTGCTGTAGATACCTCAACGCCTACATAAACAAATATCGCGATCATACCCAACACCAACTGAGGGTATTTTAAAGCAGACCCCTTATGGCTTGGATCATCAATTACTGACTCAACCAAGGTTGGTCTATCTGGCAAAGAAGACAGCTTCAAAAATATAGCAACTGCAATAAACGCAACTCCTAAAATTAAGTATGGTATTTTAACGCTCTCAATACTTACGTCTTCACTTGCTGTTGACAATGAACCAAAAATGGCAAAACTAACAATCAGAGGGCCTATTGTAGTACCAAAGTTATTAATACCACCTGCTAAAGTTAAACGTTGTGAACCCGTTTTAATGGGTCCCAGTGCAATGGCTAATGGATTTGCAACTGTCTGTTGCAATGAAAATCCTAATGCCACTATAAACAACCCTGATAACATTAAAGGGAATGAGCCCAGATTTGCAGCCGGATAAAACAACAATGTTCCAACAGCAGAAATAACCAAACCTAAAGCTAATGAATTCTTGTACCCCAGCTTATTTACAAGATCCTGTTTCATTAAAACCGAAATAGCATTATAAATCAGTGCTCCAACCGTATAGGCGATATAAAATGCAAGTGATACCCATTGGCTTTGGCTTTGAGTTAAGTCAAATGCTTTTTTAAATACCGGTATTAATATGTCATTACTGGCAGCTACAAAGCCCCAAAAAAAGAATACTGTGACTAAGGGAATAAATTGGCCCCACTTGGTTTGAGAATTTTCTGAACTCATTTTAAACTTGGTTTTTTAGAACGCTAAACATAAATAAAAAAAACTATAAGCTAAAGTGTAATGTTTACACATTGCAGGGCCTTACATTTCTACACGAAAACAAGTAAAAAAATAAGGTCACTTTATGTTTAAAATCGCATATTAGCGTATTATATATGTTTAGCTGAATGTTTGAAGCAATATTACAAGGGATAGGTGCGGGGATTTTATTTTCGTTTTTAACGGGTCCCGTATTTTTTTCCATGATAAAAACCAGCATAGAAAAGGGCTTTAAAGCTGGGTTCTCTTTAGCTATAGGTGTAGTTTTCAGCGACATAATCTTTATCTCGCTTACTATATTCAGTTCCCAATTTGTTGACTATAATTCTGAGTACAATCAATATATTGGTATTATTGGTGGATTATTCCTTTTCGGAATTGGCCTCTACTATCTTTTCAACAAAGTAAAAGTAAGCTACGACATTTCAGAAACTGTGAAAATCAAAAAAAGAGGGTATATATTAAAAGGCTTTTTAATGTGCCTCTTATCTCCCTCTACTTTAATGTTTTGGATTATGGTTGGGGGTATTATTTCGGTGCAACTCCATTATGACATGGCCGAAAAGGTGGTATTCTTTGTAATTGCGATGACAACGCAGCTATCAGTTGATTGTGTTAAAACGTATTATGCGGCCAAATTAAGATATCGGATTAAGGAAAAAAGCATTCAGAACTTAAATAAAATAGCCGGAGCAGTGATCTTAATATTTGCAATCAGGTTATTTATTCAGGTATTTATAAAATATCACATGTAAACAAAGGCAATAAAAAAGTCCCGTTGCACTTTACATGTAACGGGACTTTTTATATATGCTAATTGCGCTTCTAGTAAGCTCTTTGATTGTTTCCTTCTTTCCAGTTTACAAAGGCTTTATTAACAACCCTATTTCCTCCCGGAGTTGGGTAATTACCCGAGAAGTACCAATCACCGGTATGATTTGGACAAGCCACATGTAAATTATCTAATGTCTGATAAATTACCTCTACCTCTGCATTGATATTGTCAGGAGTAATGATTTTAGTGATTTGTGCGGAGATTTCCTCTTGTTTAAATGGCCTGTAAATGTCTTTTACATGATTTACAATTTGCTCTTTTGGAAGCAATAATGAAGCTTTACATTTTTGGTATACCTCTTCAATGACATGCTCCATTCCACGAGCTTTCAAAAGTTGAATTGCTGCTTCAAAAGCAACAAACTGTCCCATCTTCGACATATCAATACCATAGCAATCAGGATAACGTATCTGAGGTGCTGATGAAACAATAATGATCTTTTTAGGATGTAATCTATCAATAATTTTGATGATACTTTGTTTTAGTGTTGTTCCCCTAACGATTGAATCATCAACCGCAACTAAAGTATCTGTATCATTTTTTATTACACCATAAGTGGTATCGTAAACATGGGCAACCATATCACCTCTATCTGCATCCTGTGTAATAAATGTTCTTAACTTAACGTCTTTGATCGCTAATTTCTCTACCCTTGGCGACATGGATAGTAACTCATCCAATTGCTCGTCATTCAAGGAATCTTTGCGATGTAATAAGGTATCCTTTTGTACAGTTCTGATGTAACTATGTAGCCCTTCTACCATTCCATAAAATGAAACTTCGGCAGTATTAGGGATAAAAGAGAACACGGTGTTTTTTAAATCCGATTTTACGGCACTAAGTATTTGTTTACAAAGCAATGCACCTAAATGCTTTCTTTCTCTATAAATTTCAGCGTCACTACCTCTTGAAAAGTAGATACGTTCAAAAGAGCATGCTCTTTTTTCCTCAGGTTCTCTAAAAATCTCTTGAGTTACAGTGCCGTTTTTCTTAACGATTAACGCATGACCCGGTTCAATTTCTCTAACATCTTTGAATGGGATATTAAATGCAGTTTGAATTGCCGGTCTCTCTGAAGCAGCTACAACAATTTCATCATCCTGATAATAATAAGCAGGACGGATACCTGAAGGATCGCGAAGAATAAATGCATCTCCATTCCCAACAATACCAGAGATTGCATAGCCACCATCCCAATTTTTTGCAGAGCGTTTTAAGATTTTTGCGATATCTAAATTCTCAGAAATCTTATGAGTGATCTGAACATTATCAAGGCCCTCTTTTTTGTACTCATCAAAAAGTTCCTGATTTTCATCATCAAGGAAATGGCCTATTTTTTCTAAAACGGTAACGGTATCAGCTTGTTCTTTTGGGTGTTGACCAAGCTCATAAAGTTGTTCCAGTAATTCATCTACGTTGGTCATGTTAAAATTACCGGCAATAACAAGATTACGGGTCATCCAGTTGTTCTGACGTAAAAACGGATGACAGTTTTCTATACTATTTTTACCGTGTGTACCATAACGTAAATGTCCCAGTAAAACTTCTCCAATAAAACTTACATTATTTTTTAGCCACTCAGCATCCTGCATCAATTCAGGAGTTTCGTTTTGAATGTCAACAAATTTGTTCTGAACGTAACCAAAGATATCCGCAACAGCATTTTGCGCCATTGAACGGTATCTGCTAATGTAGCGATGACCTGGTTTTACGTCTAGTTTAATTGTTGCAATCCCTGCTCCATCCTGCCCACGGTTGTGCTGCTTTTCCATTAAGAGATAAAGCTTATTAAGTCCGTAAAGTGCAGTCCCGTATTTTTGCTGGTAGTATGAGAGAGGTTTTAAAAGGCGAATAAAGGCTATTCCGCATTCATGTTTTATCGAGTCACTCATTATGTGTTATTTGAGCGGCAAATTTACCGTTAATAATAATTAGAACCTAGAAAGAAATACAATCTTTCGGTCAGATTATAATGACTGGATTTTCAGGCGTATACGGTACGAAATAACCTCAGATCCAAAAAAAATGGAGGCATGTCTGTTAAACACCTCCTCATCTCCGGAAGTGAAAAATGATTTCTTACCCTCTGTTGCAATCTTTGACGCGATCTCGGGATGATTTGCCAGATACAGCACAAGGCTGTCTGCTACAATATCACCCTGCCCCAGTAAACTTACGTTCGCTGGAAGTTTTTCTTTTATTTTAGGAATAAGCAAGGGATAATGTGTACAGGCTAAAAGAATGCAATCTATTTTGCGATCCTTCTCCAGCAATTCATTAATATATTTTTCTACAAAATAGTCAGCCCCACGATCCAAATGCTCGTTGTTCTCCACCAATGGCACCCACATTGGGCAGCTCTGCTGAAGAACCTTTACTTCAGGAAAAAACTTATTAATCTCTATCAGATAGGACTCGGAATTGATTGTTCCGCGGGTCCCCATGACTCCAATAGTTTTCGACGAAGTAAACTCGCCTACTACTTCTGCCGTTGGCCTGATTACACCAAGAACCCTGTTATTAGGATATTTAAAAGGTAATACATTTTGCTGTATTGAGCGAAGAGCCTTTGCTGAGGCCGTGTTGCAAGCCAGGATAACCAATTGGCATCCCTGGGCAAATAACCATTCCACACACTCTAAGGTATACTGATATACGGTATCAAACGAGTGATCTCCATAAGGTGAACGGGCATTGTCACCAAAATAGATATAGTTGTATTGAGGTAGTTTTTGGGCTATTGATTTAAAAACGGTTAAACCACCATAACCAGAGTCGAAAACACCAATGGAATGTTTAGTATTCATTGCAAAGAAAACGGGATTGAGTTTTATCACTCAATCCCGCAATTTAAATATTTTTTCCTCTACTAACTGTTTTCTTTCGAATGTTGCGACAGAGGTTTGATTTTCACTATTTTTTAGGAGCAGGAGTTGTTGCAGTCGCAGCAATACCTAACTTAGTTTTAACAAGAGGTGTAATATCTTCGCCACCATCCCAGTAAACTAATCCCTGATTTGCGGTATCAAATACATAAGTATAACCTTTTTCTTTCGAAACTGCTTTGATTGCAGCATCAGCTTTTACCTGAATAGGGTTAAAAAGTTCTGCATTTTTTGTTTCTAATTCTTGCTGAGCTTTTGTTCTTGCGTCAGTAATACGTTTTTCTAAGTCTTGCAATTCAGCTCCCATTGTTTGTAATTCTTTACCAACAGTTTCCTTATTTGCTTCACTCATGGTTTTTTCTTTGTCCTGAGCAGCTTTAAGTTTAGTCTGGTATTCAGAAATCATTTTATCAATATCAGCAGTTTTCGTTTTTTGAAAGGCCTCCAATGTGGTTCTGGCAGTTTTAACTTCAGGCATTGCTTCAATAATAGCTGCTGAATTCAAGTGTGCCAATTTTTGTTGTGCATTTGCGATGTTGACAGTGAACAATAAGCCAGCTGTTACAAAAAATGCGTTCATTAACTTTCTCATCTTTATTTTTCTTAATAATTGTTTTTAATTTATCTATTTGTGTGTTTATTTCAGCGTCGTTCCAGGTTTGAAACCTAATCTTACAATAACATCGTTACTTACATCATAAGTACTACTTGCGTATATCATCATTGTGGCTTCACTGCTCTTATCAAATATGAAATCAAGGAGCTTAACTTTCGCTATTTCAGAAATTGCTTTTGTAACCTTATCCTGAATCGGATTTAGCAATTTCGAACGGGTCTGAAAAAGATCTCCTTCAGGACCAAATATTTTACGTTGAAAATCTTTAGCCGCTTTTTCCTTTTCAATGATCTCATTCTCTCTCCTTTTGCGCATGTCTTCAGTTAACAATACCTGATCTGCCTGATAAGCCTTATACATCTTATCTATTTCGGTAAAGTTAGCATCGACCTTCTCTTGCCATTGCTGAGACAGCACATTCATTTGATCCAGTGCAGATTTATACTCGGGTAAATGTTTAAGTATATATTCTGTATCTACGTATGCAAACTTTTGTGCAAATGCCCCAAACCCGGTAAAGAGCAAAAAGCATATTAAAAAGTATTTTTTCATTTCTAAAAGCATTAATTAATTAAAGTCCTCCCAATTGTTGTGCAATACTGAAAGTGAAGTTTTGTTTTCCACCATCAACAATTCCTGGAATTTTATCAAAGGCATGCCCATAATCAATTCCCAACATTCCAAATATCGGTAAAAATATTCTAGCACCAACACCTGCAGTCCTTCTAATGTTAAAAGGGTTAAAATCTCCAAACTTGTTCCACGTATTACCACCTTCAGCAAATGCTACAATAAATGCAGTTGCTTGTTGACTTGCAATCACTGGATATCTTAATTCCATAACATACTTGGTAAATATAGGACTTCCTGAATTTTGTGCAATATTTGCATCAGATCCTTGTGGAATTACAGCATTATTTGCATATCCACGCATTTTAATTACTTCTGAACCTTGTAAGAAATCAAATCCCTGCATACCATCACCCCCTAATTTAAAACGTTCAAATGCCGATTCTCCAACTGCCGAGTTGTATGTTCCTAAGAAACCAAACTGAGCTTGTGCCATCACAACAAATTTACCAGCCAATCTTTGGAACCACTGAGACTCAAACTTCCATTTGTGATACTCTGTAAATTTATAACGTTGTTTATCAGATGCTGTTGCATAATTAATATTATTCAAAAGAGAGTATGGAGGCGTTGCCTGAATAGTGAACTTAAAGTAAGAACCCTCTGTTGGGAAAATCTGATGATTTCTTGAATCCCTGCTTAGCTCTTGAGTTAAGTTAAGGTTGTAAGAAGTTCCTGTACTGAACAAATACCCTGGATAGTTATTTAAGATATATTGTTGAACATTAATAGCATGTGTTAACTGGAAATAGTTATCAGGGAAATTCAACCTTCTACCCAAACTAACAGTCACACCATTTAAACGAATCTTTTGGAACCTGCTATCAGCAGCTTTCAAACCATTTGATTGTAATGAGGTAAATGCACTTACGCCAAAGCTGATTGGTTTCTTGCCACCAAGCCAAGGCTCAGAGAAAGAGAAACTGTAAGATTGATAATACTTACCGTTTGTTTGCCCACGAAGACTTAATTTCTGACCATCACCTTTAGGCAAAGGTTTGTAAGCATCCAGATTAAATATGTTTTTTAATGAGAAGTTGTTAAAGGTAAGTCCTAATGTTCCAATGATGTTACCTCCACCAAAACCACCAGACAATTCGATCTGATCGGAAGGTTTTTCTTCAACAGCATATTCGATATCTACTGTCCCATCAGCCGGATTTGGTTTAGGAGTTGGCACCGTTTTAGATTCATCAAAGTTACCAAGTTGTCCAATCTCACGAACAGTACGGATCAATAAATCCTTTGAAAATTTTTCTCCTGGTTTGGTACGAATCTCCCTTAATACTACCCTATCATTTGTTATGGTATTTCCTTTTAAAGTAATACGATTATTGGTATACTGAGGTCCTTCATAAATGCGCATTTCAACATCAACAGTATCACCATGAATTTTGGTCTGTACAGGATCAACATTGAAAGTCAAATAACCATCGTTAAGATAAATACTTGAAACATCATCCCCATTTGCGCTTCCTCTTAATTTCTTTTCAAGCTTTTCTTCACTAAACACCTCTCCCTTTTCAATACCAAAAGTCTTTTCTAAGATCTCTGTTGTATACTTAGCATTTCCTGCCCAGGTTATATCACCAAAGTAATATTTAGGACCTTCATACACATCTATATTGATACCAATTGCTTTATCACTATACTGAAAAATGCTATCTTTAAGAATAACCGCATCACGATAGCCTTTATCCTGCATCTTGGCAATAAGCGTTACTTTATCTTCATCGTATTTTTCCTTGTTGAATTTTCCGGAGCCAAATACTTTATAGAATGCCTGTTGCTTTGTTTTCTTTAAAAACTTACGCAGTTTAGCAGATGAAAAATCCTTATTTCCTGTAAAGTTTATCTCATGAACCTTTACTTTTCGGCCCTTATCAACAAACACCTGCAGAATCATTCCATTCTCCAAACTTGGATCAGGTTTTGTTTTATACTCTACCGTAGTAAAGAAGTAGCCTTTACCTAAAAGGAACTTCTTTATTGTTGCAGTTGTTGAATTGTATAAATTATCATTGATAATAGATTTCCCGCTTTTCTCATTTAATTTCTCCATGATGTCAGTCTTTTGAGACTTACTCACGCCATTAATTTCAAATGAACTTAAACGCGGTCGTTCAACCACTTCAATGTCAAAATAAACAGTATCCTCTACAATTTTAGCAATATCTAACTGCACATCATCAAATAAGCCTTGAGCCCATAAGGTCTTAATTGCATTGGCTGTTGCCTCACCTGGCAATACAATACGTTCTCCCTTTATCAATTTAGATAAAGTAATGATTACATCCTTGTCAATGAAATGAGTTCCGGTAAGGGTAGTACCTCCAATAATGTACTCTTTTGGATTAAAATAATCCAAGTCCAGGCCCTTAACTTTAAGGGTAGGTGGTGCAGTATTGGACGGTCGGGTAATCTGTGCCATTGTTGGTAAACCAATCAATAACAATAATATGAGTTGATATATTCTTTTCATTTACAATCTAAAAATCGATGCTAAGTTAATTTAAACACATGTTAAAAAGTGTTAAAAGTAAAATTAGTTCAATTGTTCACTAATTTTACCAAAGCGGCGTTCGCGTTTTTGATAGTCTACAATAGCCTCAAAAAGGTCTTCTCGCCTGAAGTCGGGCCATAGTGTTTCAGTAAAATAAAGTTCTGTATAGGCCATTTGCCATAACAGGAAATTACTCACTCTATGCTCGCCGCTTGTTCTGATCATGAGTTCAGGATCAGGGATGTTTACTGTTGTTAACTCAGCTGCAAAATTTTCTTCATTAATGTCTTCAATATTTAATTTCTGGTCTTTAACCTTCTGTGCCAGTTTCTTAGCGGCATCAATGATCTCCCATTTAGCACTATAGCTTAATGCCAATGTTAAAGTACAGCGGGTGTTTTTTGCTGTCTTTTCCATAGCACTGTGTAAGTCATCAATACATTTTTGGGGTAACGACGCAATGTCACCTATTGCATTTAACCTAATGTTATTTTTGTTAAGAGTAGCCGTTTCCTGATTGATTGTTGATATCAACAACTCCATCAAGGCATTAACTTCTTCAATAGGCCTGTTCCAGTTTTCTGTTGAAAAGGCGTAAACAGTTAAATATTTTATTCCTATATCAGCGCAACCCTCTACAATATCTTTTACAGACAGCACACCACTTTCATGACCGAAGTGTCTGAATTTCCCCTGATTTTTTGCCCATCGCCCATTTCCATCCATGATGATGGCAATGTGCTCTGGTAAGCGTGTTACGTCGATTTGTTCTTTAAATCCCATTAATTTCCTGCAAATATGCCTAAAATGTATAACATTTTTGGGACACAAAGGTATAAGATATGCCAATACCTACAAACATATATGTATCTCTTTTTCTAAAATCTCCTCTTTGAGTGTATTGAAAATCAGTAGAAGTACGATTTGAAGGGTTTGAAAGCAATTTACTAATAGCTCCATTTGGCTCGTTATCCCAATGTGCCATGTTTGGATATAAGCCACTAACATCATCCAGATAATCAGTATAGGCTGTTCTATAACCGATCTGGCTAAATAAGCCCCAGTTTTCTTTCAATTTTACTTTTACTCCTATCCCATAAGGAACTGTTAGTGCGTAATTTCTGTAAGATACATTTTGTCCTTCTGTATGATAATCTCTCAAATTATATTTTTTATCTTCCAATCCCACAACGCCTGAGTATCTGGCTGTAGGATTATACAATACTCCTCCTATTCCTGTAAAAATATATGGCGAGAATGTCTTTGTGCCTCCTCCTGCAAAGTATTCAAAAAAATTGAAGTCCACCTGCAGGCTCACCTCATTTAATGGAGTGCTAAAGTTAAGCCCTCTATTTCTAAAATGCTCATTATCAGATTTTGTATCATCTGCCTTTATCTTTCCATATGTATAATGAAGTCCAACGGCCCAATATGGATCTATATTTACTTTCACAAAAGCTCCGGCCGAGATACCACTTATTTTTAGCGGTTTGTTTTGATTCAAATCCCCTAAATAACCTGCTCCACCAGCAACTGCACCCACCTCAAAAACCTGGGCCTTTGCACTGATTCCACAAAGAAACATCGCAAGAAAATAAACAAGTTGTTTCTTATCCATTCTAATAATTCCGGGTATCTATACCCCAAAGCAATTTATTCCTTAAAGTTGTTAAGTAGGTTTCGTTATTAAGCCTGATTAAATTTACATGAAAGCTGGCTTTATTCAGTATTATTTTAACAGACTTGTCTACTGTTTCTGTTCTTGAATCGCAGGAAACTAAAAATTTGGAGCTTCTTGCCTCAATTTCAAAAGTTAACGACACATCGTCAGGAATAATCACCGGCCTTACATTCAAATTATGAGGCGCAATTGGCGTAATAACAAAATTTTGTGAACTTGGATAAATAATCGGGCCACCGCAGCTTAGTGAATAAGCTGTGGAACCAGTTGGTGTGGCAATAATTAATCCATCTGCCCAATAAGAGTTGACAAACTCATTGTTCATATAAGCATGAATAATCATCATGGCTGAGTTATCTCTTCTATGAATCGTAATGTCGTTCAGGGCAAAGTTTTCATCACCAAACAACCCATGCTTAGAAGTTAAGCTCAACAAACTTCTTTTATCCAAGGTAAATTCTCGATTGTGCAGTGCCTCAAAGGCTTTCTTTATTTCATCCTTATTGATACTTGCCAGGAAGCCCAAACGCCCAAAATTAATCCCTATTACAGGAATTCCTGAGTCGCGGATTAGTGACAAAGTATCCAGCAAAGTTCCATCACCACCTAAGCTCAACAACACATCCGTTTCACCCAGAAGATCGTCGTGACAGGTAAAAACCTGCATATTGGCTGGCAATTTGATTTTATCTTTTACAAAATCAAGGTATTTATCGTAAACCAGAATTGGGCTTTTATAACTATCGAGAACATTAAATACTTCCTGCACATAAGGCAATACACTATTATTGAACTCTCTACCGTAAATTGCAATCTTCATTAATGTATTTTCATTTTGCGGTTATGGAATTTGTATAAACCCTGGTTATACATTTAAATAATTCATAAATGAATTAAATCTATCTTCAGTACCATTGTCTGATATGGTGCTGTTAAATACTGCCTTAACCTGGTAATCGTAGCGTTCAAAAGAAGCTATTATTCCTGAAAGATCAGTTTTATTAATTTTCAAAGTGACTTCTAATCTGGTAGAATCTGGAAAGGATTGCACGTACGATGAGAGGATTTGAGCATTATCTGCTTCAACAATCTGCGCCATATGCGACAATGAGTTGTTCCTATTACTTATTTCCAAAACAATTATGCCGCCGTACTCCTTTACCGCAAAGATATTTGAGGTGTACTCTAAAAGATTGTTTATTGATATCAGGCCTAAATAATTCTTTTTATAGTCCAATACAGGAACTACTGATAAGTGTAGCTGATTAAACAACCTTATGATATCATAAACATGAACATCTTCAAATACAAATGGATTTAAGATGGAAAGTGATAAACTACCGATAGGTTGTTCAACATCTCTAACTTCAATTAACTCTTCCTCAGCAACTAATCCAAGAAACTGGGTTTCGTTAACAATTGGCAAATGGTACAATTTGAACTCAGCCATTCTATCCAAAGATTTCTGAACCGAATCAGACGTCTTTAGCGGTGGTATTGAATTAGATATGAGTTCAGATGCAAACATTATTTAAGTAAAATTCTATTTAAAAACTTATCCAGATAATCATTAAAAATCTGTGGCCGTTCCATCATTGGTGCATGGCCACATAAATCTACCCAATTCAATTCTGAATTCGGCAAAAGTTGATGAAATTCTTCTGCAACTTCTGGTGGTGTTACTTTATCTTGCTTACCCCAGATTAAAGAAACGGGTATGGTTATACGAGAAAGGTCTTTGGACATGTTATGGCGAATAGCAGATTTTGCCAATGCCAGAATTCTAATTACTCTTGAACGGTCGTTAACACTTTTATACACTTCATCGACCAGTTCTTTTGTTGCAGTTGCCGGATCGTAGAAAGTAAATTCTACTTTTTCCTTAATGTAATCATAACTCTCTCTTCGTGGGAATGACCCTCCAAAAGCATTTTCATATAGTCCAGAGCTACCGGTTAGTACAAGAGCCTTTACATGTTCCTGATGAGAAACCGTAAACACCAGACCAACATGCCCACCAAGTGAATTACCTATCAAAACAACCTGTCCCAGTTTTTTGAATTTTATAAATCTGTGAATGTATTTAGATAAACTTTTTACCCCGAGTGTGAGTATTGGGAGTTCATAAATAGGCAAAATTGGCACTATGACATGATAGTTTTCTTTAAAATGATCAATCACATCCTCCCAATTGCTTAGTTCTCCCATCAAACCATGAAGTAATACCAGGGTCTCACCTTTTCCAGCTTCTATATATTTAAACCCATCTTCTTCTATTACTTCGTATCTCATATTGAATATTTTGTAAGGTATGCTACTAAGTTAGTAGACTAAAATTAAATTAATGTAATTTTAAAACATTATTTTAAGAAAAAGGCTTAATGTGCTTAATGCAACACAATTTATGCCAATTGTGTTTTTACAATCTCTGCAATTAATTTACCGTCGGCTTTACCTGCCAGTTCCTTATTGGCTAGCCCCATTACCTTACCCATTTCCTTTACAGAATTTGCACCGGAGTCCTTAATAATTTGTGCAATCACTGCTTCAACTTCAGCTCGGTCTAGTTGTTTAGGCATAAAATTGCTGATAACCTCAATTTCTTCTTCTTCAACAGTACTCAGATCTTCTCTGCCTTGCTGTTTATAGATGTCTGCCGACTCCTTGCGTTGTTTAATTAATCTTTGTAAAATCTTAAGTTCTGCTTCTTCGGTAATTTCCTCTGATGATCCCTTTTCAGTTTTCGCCAATAACAAAGCTGCTTTTATTGCTCTTAAACCCCTAAGCCTTGCCTGGTCTTTCGCAAGCATTGCCTGTTTTATTTCCTGATCTATTGTATTAGCTATCATATGATTTTCTGTTAGTATTCTATTTTCTATTAATTATAGTACCTGTTGCCTGTGCAGTTGGCATTATCAACATGTCATTTATATTTACATGAGCAGGTCTGCTTACTACAAACCATATTGCTTCAGCAATATCATTTGCAACAAGGGGTTCCAACCCATCATAAACCTTTTTTGCTCTACCCTCATCCCCTTTAAACCGAACCTTAGAGAATTCCGTTTCAACCATTCCGGGATTTATAGCGGTAACTTTTATGCCATGGGGTAACAAGTCGATTCTCATACTTTTATTTAAAGCGTCTACTGCATGCTTAGTCGCACAATATACATTTCCGTTAGGATAAACTTCCTTACCAGCAATAGATCCAATATTTACAATATGACCAGATTTCCGGGTAATCATCCAGTTAGAAACTATACGTGTAGTATACAGCAAACCTTTAACATTCGTATCAATCATGGTGTCCCAATCATCAATATTACCTTTATCAATAGGATCAAGTCCCTGACTTAAGCCTGCATTATTAATTAAAACATCTACTTTCTTCCATTGTTGTGGTAAAGTTTCCAAGCGATAAGATAAATCTTCATTATCCCTTACATCCGCAACTATCTTTTTAACTTCAACGGCATATTTATCTTCCAGATGTTTAGATACCTCTGTTAAAAGTTGTTCTCTTCTGCCTAGTAAAACTAAGTTATAACCCTGAGCCGCAAACAAATGCGCACAAGCAGCCCCAATACCTGAAGTTGCTCCTGTAATTAATGCAATTTTTGACATCCCTGATTTTATTGATTATTAAGCAAAGCTATAATTTTTTTAACAGTAGCATTACTCAAAAAATAAACTGAATGTCACATGACGCAGCATTAATTTATCAATTGGATAAGAGTAGCGATTAGGTTCATCCTTTAAAACACTATTGAAGGAGTAGGATAACTTAATCTCTGGAGACATTTTAAAATATTCGAAATAGAGGTCAAAACCCAATCCGGCTTCATATGAGAGATAGTTGCGCACATTATTCAGCATCTTTTCTCCCGGGTCAGTTATATTCGCATTATTTGTTTTTTTCTTTGATGAAATATCCATTGAATATTTAGCTCCTCCGATCATGTAAGCTCTAAAATTATTCCTCCTATCTGATTTCAGCTTTATCCCAAGGGGAAACTCTACCAGTGTTGAAGATATTTTCCGTTCAACATTATCCTTAAGTTCGTCATGGTGATATGTTAGTATCCTATCATTAAATACCAATATTGGTGTAAATCGTAGATCAGCATTTTCGATCAGCCGTTTATTTACAACAAAGCCAATTCCAAAACCAGGGGAAGAATCAGAGGATATTCCAGTTAACCCAGGTGCTACCTGACCGGGATCCATATCTTTATTATAAGGTTCTCTCCAATCTGGTCTCTTTAAAATCTTATACTCTGATGAAAGGTACTGAAATGTAAATCCGAAATGGAGATTGGAATCATCTACCCCACCTCCCCAATTTTGGGCTCTGGCCGACACACATGCAAATAAGCATAAAATAAGCAAGCCTGATTTTATTTTCATTTGATCCCAGTATAAATTGCACTTATACCAAACGTAAGACGCCTGTCTTTGGTGTTTGTAAAACCAACCTTATTCATTAAACTGGTAAACTCCTCACCATCCGGGAATGCGGCTACAGATTCCGGCAAATAGCAGTAAGCTCTGTTATCTTTAGAAAATAGCTTACCAAGCATTGGTGTGACATGTTTAAAGTAAAAATTATACCCCTGTTTAATCGGAAATTTTCTGGGTTTAGAAAATTCAAGTATCACAATTTTACCTCCTGGTTTCAAAACCCTGTACATATCTGCAAGTCCTTTCTCCAGGTTTTCGTAATTCCTTACACCAAAAGCTACAGTTATCGCATCAAAATGATCATTACTAAAATGTAATCCCTCCGAATCCCCTGTCTGAACAGAAAAAACATGCTGTAAATTCCTATCCTGAATCTTCTTACGCGCAACATCAAGCATGCCTTCAGAAATATCTACTCCAATAATTTTCTCAGGTGCTAAAATTTTTATTGCCTCAAAAGCAAAGTCACCTGTACCAGTTGCCACATCAAGCATGATGCGGGGTTTGATAGATTTAAGTTCCCTTATTGCCTTTTTACGCCATATAATATCAATACCTAAGGACATAAAATGATTTAAAAAATCATAAGTTCCTGATATATTATTAAACATGCTGGCAACTTGTTCCTTCTTTGTTGCCGTTTCAGATTGGTATGGTGTGATGTTTTCGTTCATGGTACGCAGCAAAGATAAGTATTGTTGAAAACTAATTTTCTACCTTTGTCAAATGATTATAAAATCAGCAACATTTATTTGTAGTAATACAAAGGTTTCAGCACTGCCTGTTGCCAATATGCCGGAGTATGCATTTATTGGACGTTCAAACGTTGGAAAATCCTCGTTAATCAACATGCTTGTTAATCAGCATGGATTAGCAAAAACCTCACAAAGGCCAGGGAAAACCCAATTAATTAACCATTTCCTGATTAATGAGAAGTGGTATATTGTAGATTTACCCGGCTATGGCTACGCCAAAGTATCAAAAAGCAGTCGCGAGAATTGGGAAAAATTTATACGAAATTACATCACAAAGCGTGAGAGCCTACAATGTGTTTTTGTATTAATAGATAGCAGGCTTGAACCACAAAAAATAGATCTTGAATTTTGCTGCTGGATGGGAGAGATTCAAATTCCTTTTGCACTTGTTTTTACCAAAGCAGATAAACAAAGCGCAGTAAAAACCGATCAGAATGTTTCGGCATTTAAAAAAGCACTAAAAGGATGGTTTGAAGAAATCCCTCCGTACTTTGTGACTTCTGCAGAGAAAGGTACCGGTAGAGATCAGATTTTAGATTTTATTGATCAGGTTAACCTGGATTTTGTAATGCCCATTTTAACCCCTAAAGAAGATTTTTAATAAAAGTTAATGAAAAAGTATTTTTCACTGGTATTATTTGCCCACTCTATTTTTGCTTTACCATTTGCACTGATAGGCTTTTTTCTTGGGGTAACTACTACCCCAAATCCATTTAACTGGCTACTGTTGGCATTGGTATTACTGTGCATGGTTTTTGCTCGAAATGCCGCCATGGCCTTTAACAGGTATCTCGACAGAAACATAGATGCAAAAAATCCCCGAACTCAAATGAGGGACATCCCTGCTGGCAAAATATCTGCTAACGAAGCATTAATATTTGTAATTATTAACTGTGTTCTTTTCATTACCACTACTGCCTTCATTAACAGCCTTTGCTTTTATCTTTCGCCTGTGGCCCTCTTTGTAGTCCTATTTTACAGTTACACAAAAAGATTTACAGCATTGTGCCATATGGTACTAGGCCTGGGGCTTTCCCTTGCTCCCATTGGAGCCTACATTGCAGTAACCGGAGCATTCAACATCGTTCCTGTTCTTTATTCGTTTGCAGTGTTGTTCTGGGTTAGCGGATTTGATATCATATATGCCTTACAGGATGAAGATTTTGACAGAAATGAAAAACTACATTCTATCCCGGCAGCAATGGGAATCAAAAATGCCTTAAACCTTTCTGTAGTATTGCATGTTTTTTCTGCATTTTGCGTAATCCTGCCGGTAATGTTTACTACATTCAGCTGGGTTTATTATGTAGGTGTGGCATTCTTTTGCTTCATGCTAACTTATCAGCACTTACTTGTAAAACCTAACGACATCAGTAAAGTAAATAAAGCATTTGCCACAACAAATGGTTTTGCTTCAGTAATATTTGCCATTTGCTTTTTAATTGACGCCTTCTTAAGAACCAATTTTAATTTCTAACTATGATTAACCTTACCATACCTAAAAAGAAAAGAATCTATATCCCTCAAAATCTGGAAATGAAATGGGACAATCTTGAACCCATACTTAATGAGCTATTGGGTCGTCCTATAGATAATGTAAATGATTTAGAACAATGGTTAAAGGACAAAAGCGAATTAGAGGCTGCTCTTGAAGAGGATTTTGCATGGCGATATATTAAAATGAGCTGTGATACTGCTAATGAAACCTTAGTAAAAGATTTTCAATATTTTGCTACCGAAATTGAACCTAAAATTTCGCCAATTGCAAATCAGCTTAACCAGAAATTTAACGATAGCCCGTTTATTGATGAACTGGACCATGATAAATATTTTGTCTACATCAGAGCAATCAGAAAAGCATTAGAGATTTATCGCGAAGAAAATGTAGAGCTCTTAACTAAGCTTCAGGTAACTCAGCAAAAGTATCAAGCCATTACCGGAGCAATGAGCGTGATGATCAACGACCAGGAATATACCCTGGAACAAGCAGCCAACTTTGTTAAAGATACAGATAGAAGTGTAAGACAACAGGCATGGGAAACCATACAACAACGTCGCCTTGTAAATAAAGATGAGTTAAACATTTTGTTTGATGAACTGATTGTTATGCGCCATCAGGTAGCAGTAAATGCTGGTTTCGAGAACTACCGTGATTATATGTTCCAAGCGCTTGGCCGTTTTGATTATACGCCTCAGGATTGTTACCATTTTCATGAGGCCATAGAAAAACAAATTGTTCCGATTCTAAAGGAACAAGCAGAAAAAAGAGCTGAGCTGCTTGGAATTGATGAATTAAAGCCATGGGACATGGAGGTAAGTACCACTGGAAAACCAGCTTTAAAACCTTTTAAAGATGGAAAAGAGTTGATTGATAAAAGTATCGACTGCTTTAATGCAATTAACCCTAAATTAGGCCAGATGCTTTCTATTATGAAAGCTAATAATCTTTTTGATGTAGAAAGCAGAAAAGGAAAAGCACCGGGTGGTTATAACTACCCTCTTGCAGAAACAGGTGCACCTTTTATTTTCATGAACTCTGCCAATTCACTAAGAGACCTAACTACTATGGTTCATGAAGGTGGCCATGCTATACATACCTTCCTTACTGCAGATCTGGAATTAAATGACTTTAAACATTGTCCTTCGGAAGTTGCAGAACTTGCTTCAATGAGCATGGAACTCATTTCAATGGACAACTGGGGCATCTATTTTGATAACGAAGAGGATCTCATCAGGGCAAAAAAAGAACAGCTTGCTGATGTGCTAAAAACCTTGCCATGGGTTGCTGTTATAGATCAGTTCCAACATTGGATTTATACCAATTCAGGTCATAATGCAGCTGACAGAGAAGAAGCCTTTAAACAAATATATACCCGTTTTGGCAGTGGATTTGCTAACTGGGATGGCCTGGAACAAGAGTTTGGCAATGTTTGGCAAAAACAACTGCATCTTTTTGAAGTCCCTTTCTATTATATTGAATATGCTATTGCACAATTAGGAGCGATAGCGATCTGGAAAAATTATAAAGAAAATCCTGAACAAGCATTGGAACAATACCTTGCAGCACTATCGTTAGGATATACCAAACCCATCAATGAAATTTACGAAACAGCAGGAATTAAATTTGATTTCAGCTTAAACTACATTGAAGAGCTGGCATCATTTGTAAAAGATGAATTGCATAAATTAGGCTAAGTTTACAACATAATATCTAAGTTTGAATATCAAAACCGAACCTAACCACTAATGTATGTTTGAAAAACTTTTCAGAAAAAAGTCAATAGCCAAAATATTGGAAGATGCAGAAAAAGGCTATGGTGATCACGGAGCTTCGCTCCATAAAACACTTGGTGTACGGGATTTAACGGCTTTCGGTATCGCCGCTATAATTGGGGCAGGCATTTTCAGTACAATTGGCAAAGCCAGTGCTGATGGTGGTCCTGCAGTAATATTCCTTTTTATATTTACGGCCATCGCTTGTAGTTTTGCTGCCTTTGCATATGCAGAATTTGCTTCAATGGTTCCTGTATCTGGAAGCGCATATACCTATTCATATGTTGCTTTTGGCGAACTGGTAGCCTGGATCATTGGATGGTCGCTCATTATGGAATACGCTATTGGGAACATAACTGTTGCAATATCATGGTCCGATTATTTTACAGGACTCCTCTCCTCCATACGAATACCTGCATTTGGCATAAATGGCATTCACTTGCCGGATTGGACCACAATGGACTATCTGACCGCATATAATGGTCATGCACATGCCGAAACACTTGTTAACGCAGGAAAAAACTATGCAAATCTGGATGAAGCAACAAGAATAGCAAACAATGCCTGGATAACAGCCCCACAAATTGGAGGCTTTCATCTTGTAGCAGACTTACCCGCCCTTGGCATTATCATTTTCATTACCTGGCTGGTATATAGAGGCATGAAAGAGTCTAGAAATGCGAGTAACGCAATGGTTATAGTAAAACTGGCGGTTATATTACTTGTGCTTGCAGTAGGTGTTTTTTATGTTGACACTGCCAATTGGGATCCCTTTGCTCCGAATGGAGTATCAGGAGTATTAAAGGGAGTATCCGCTGTTTTTTTTGCATACATAGGCTTTGATGCCATTTCTACGACCGCTGAAGAATGCAGAAACCCACAAAGAGACTTACCAAGGGGAATGATGTGGGCCATTATCATTTGTACAATTCTATATGTGGCAATTGCACTTGTGCTTACAGGAATCGTTAACTTCAAATTACTTGCAGTTGGCGACCCGCTCGCATTTGTTTTTGATCAGATCGATTTGAAGCTAATGAGCGGAATAATAGCCGTAAGTGCGGTGTTTGCTATGGCAAGTGTGCTTTTAGTATTTCAAATGGGTCAACCAAGAATATGGATGAGCATGAGTCGGGACGGCCTGCTCCCAAAATCATTTTCAAAAATCCACCCTAAATACCATACACCATCTTTTGCTACGATTGTAGTGGGCTTTGTGGTGGCAATTCCTTCACTTTTCATGAATCTTACCATTGTAACAGATCTTTGTTCTATTGGTACATTGTTTGCGTTTGTGCTGGTCTGTGCGGGAGTTCTGGTTTTACAAAACAGGCCGGATATTCAAAGAGGAAAATTCAGAATTCCATATATGAATTCTAAATTCATTGTTCCTCTTTTATTCATAGGTACATTATTTTTTGGTTTTAGTCTTTACAAAAAAGAAACTACGGCGTTTATTTTCAATACCCCAAGAGTATATGATCCTGTAAGTTTTATTACTGCTTTAGATGAAACTGAGCTCGGTATAGTTAAAAAAGAAATAGCAATAGCTCAAACTAAAGCTAATCTTATTGAAAAGAACACAGATTCAGAAGCATATTTAAATCAGTTATCCTCTGAACAGTATGAGCAGTTCATAAACAATTCAGAGCTAGCACAAGAAAAGAAATATGAAAGTGGATGGAAACTCTTTAAGCATAAAATCCCTATGTGGATTTTCTTTTTTATCTGCCTCGTAATTATTTACTATTGCATCACTAAAAATCTTTCTCTTATCCCTGTTTTGGGCTTAATAAGCTGTCTTTATATGATGTGTGAATTGGGCATATCCAATTGGATAGGATTTGGGATCTGGTTGATTGTTGGTTTATTTGTCTATTTCCTATATGGCTTTAAGCACAGCAAACTCAGACTTAAAGAAAACAACGTATAACTAAAAAGGGCTGCAATTGCGGCCTTTTTTATTACCCCTACTTTCTTAAACTGTAGAAAATATTGCCCAACGACACAATATTTTCAAAATAAAAAAATATTTATTAAAAATAATTCCACAATTTGAGAATATATCTCTACATTTATAATTATAAAAAACAAATGGTACTCAAGGACTTGAATACCATTTAAATTGCCCTCCTAATTATCCCTATAATTGTCTGGTTGGAAGGCCGACAATAGAGGCTCCTCCCCGGAGCCTTTTTTGTGCAATTAAACCGGAAGTCGGTTAAGTTCTATGTCGTCAGGAGTTACAAAGATTAATGGAACTTTCTCTACATCCACGTAACTTGAATCGAGACCAAAGCTTCGCTCCTCCGATAAGCTCAAACGCTTCAAAATAAAGTAATAATCCATTATTGAGCGTTCATAGAAACTCAGTTTAGAAAACTTCGATAAATGTTTTTCTAACAGTACAAATCTAAAGTCGCCGGCAATCTTATGTTTATTTAAAGACGTATATTGGCTTGTAATGTCAACTTCACCATTTTTTACCAGATCTTCAATCACTTTCCTGTATAAAAGATTAACTCTTTGTTCCACCCTAAATCCAAGTTTAAAATCAATACGGATCAGTTTTCCCGGAATCAGGAATTCCACCTTATAGTCCCGGGTAAATGGTTCATCAACAACATCAACGTGCACAAGCCAATAAACATCAGCTCGCTTGGGTTCCTTCTGAATAATTGAGTAAATAATCTTTGATTCTATTTCTGTTTTAAAATTGGCACTGGTAAGGTATACCAACTGGGAAGAATATTTTGGAACCGAGATATCACTACTTAGTTCACTTATTATCTCAAAATAATCTTCAATTTCAACGTATTTAACAAACCGGTTTTTTATCTTCCTGGAAACATACCAACTCCACATTACAGTAAACAAAGCAGATCCAATCAAAACCGTTACCCAACCTCCATGGAAAAACTTAGCCATATTTCCGATCAGGAAAGTAAGTTCCAACAAAATATAAATCACTAAAAAAGTTCCAATTACATATATCGGGACCTTTTTACGTTTCATATAAGCGGCAATCAATATCGTGGTAGACAGAAAGGTTAGGTTTATGGCCAAACCGTAAGCCCCTTCCATTGCTCCTGAGCTTTTAAAAATCAATACAATTCCAATACATCCCGCCCAAAGGATCCAGTTTATAGAGGGAACATAAATCTGTCCCTTTTGATTACTTGGATAATTGATTCTAACTTTTGGCCAAAGATTTAACCTTACCGCTTCAGATATTAAAGTAAAAGAACCGGTGATCATAGCCTGACTGGCAATTACGGCCGCGCAAGTTGCCAGCGCAACCATAAACAACAGATATTCGGATGGTACTATTTCAAAAAAGGGATTCAAAGTGGCGTTGTAGTTACCATGCTGCAGCACCCAAACACCTTGGCCAAGATAATTAAGAATCAATGTTGTTTTTACAAAAACCCAACTAACCCTAATGTTTTTTCTTCCGCAATGTCCCATATCCGAATACAATGCCTCGGCCCCTGTAGTACATAGAAACACCCCACCTAATATCAGTAAAGCCATAGGATTATTCACCAACAGCTCATAAGCATAATATGGATTTAGCGCTCTTAAAATACTTAAGTCCTGCACTACATAGAGTAGACCTAACAATCCGAGTGTACTAAACCACAGAAACATAACCGGCCCAAATAGCTTCCCTACCAAATCAGTCCCGAATTGTTGTATTATAAACAATGCAGTTATGATAGCCAGAACTATAGGAATTACAGATACAGTAGGAAATTTCAATTGTAAACCTTCAACAGCAGAGGTAACTGTTATACTTGGTGTAATTATACCATCAGCCAACAGTGCACAACCGCCAATTATTGCTGGGATAACAAGCCACTTTGCGTTTTTACGAACAAGGGAGTATAAAGAAAAAATACCACCCTCACCTTTGTTATCTGCTTTTAGTGTGACAACAACATACTTAACAGTTGTCTGCAGAGTTAAAGTCCATATGATACAGGACAAGGCCCCAAGCACCAAATTTACATCAACATTTTGTCCGCCATTAACCACCGAATTAAAAATGGCTTTTAAGGTATAGAGAGGAGAAGTTCCAATATCACCGTATACGATCCCTAAACTTACAAGTAAACCTCCTGCGGTGAGCGCACTTAAATTCTTTTGACTCGACACTTATCTTATTTTGTTTTGGTGGGTAAAATTACAGTAATTCTTATCTAGATGCATAGTTTTCCGACTTTTTTTAACCCCAACATGTGGTATTTACGCCACAACTTTAGGCTCTCCAAACGTTAATACTTGTTAAATATTGTTAAATATTTTTTTATTGAACAAAATGATTGATTTTTTTGTTTTATTATTTATATTTTTGGCAATACCAAACATGAGCAAGAAACACAGAATAGCGCTTCTCTTTCATATCTCCTGCATAATTTGCATGGGTGTCTTTGGCAGCGTTAATGTTTTTGCGCAAAAGTCTGACAGTACAATAAACAGTGTCAGGGCAAAGAGAATTAACAAAACACCACAAATCAAGGTCAACATACCTACATATAAGCCTAAATACAACTTAGGATTTATACAGTACAATGATGTGATCTCTAATGCAAAAGTTGTTCCAACCACTCAAGCTAAACAAGATAAAATCCTTACTGTTTTAAAAGTTTATCCTAATCCCGTTGATGATCAGGTAAATTTAATGCTAAGACTTGATCGCGAATCAAATCTTTCTGTTAAAATTATGGATTTGCTGGGCAATGAAGTGGTAACACTTTCAAATGAGCGTATTTCTTCAGGGGAACAAACCAAAAGCTATACTATTCCTAATCGTTTAAACCCTGGCATCTATTTTCTAAAAATAGTAGCAGGCTCTGAAACAGTAGTAAAACGCATTTCAGTTTTATAATCAACATTTAATCATTCTTCTTAATTGTTTCGTCTGCTCAGAATGCATAATTTAGCAGCAGGTTAGTGTTATTCACAAAACATCGGACAAATGAAGGTAATCGCTATAGGTCGTAACTACGCCGCGCATATTAAAGAGCTAAACAACCCAACACCGGAAAATCCGGTTATATTTCTAAAACCAGATACCGCAATATTAAAAGACAACAAGCCTTTTTACATACCAGATTTTTCTTCAGACATACACTATGAACTCGAAGTGGTTTTAAAAATTTGCAAAGAAGGCAAGCATATTTCTGAAAAGTTCGCACCCAATTATTATGAGGAAATGGGTCTCGGCATAGATTTTACTGCCCGAGATATCCAGACGCTACACAAAGAAAAAGGTTTACCCTGGGAGTTAGCTAAAGCTTTCGACAATTCTGCTGTTATCAGCACTTTTGTTCCCAAAACCCAATTCACCAACATATACAACCTAGACTTCGAGCTAAAGATCAACAATGAGAACAGGCAAATTGGGAATACTAAAAATATGCTATTCCCGTTTGAGAGAATAATTGCCTTTGTATCTAAATACATAACTTTAAAAAAAGGTGATCTTATCTTTACCGGAACACCTGAAGGTGTTGGCAAGGTTCTGCCAGGTGATAAATTGGAGGCCTGGCTGGCGGGTCAGCAACTACTTAATTTCGATATAAAATAGCATTAATGATTAAACTGAACTTAACACTAATACTTATTGTTCTTTCTGTAGTATACTCAAAAGGCCAACAAGTGTTCAGCGGCAACAAATACCCACTTGTAGATTTCAGGGCTCCACTAGACATTACACCACCTGCTCTGGCCGGTTCATTTGGAGAATTAAGGGCTAACCACTTTCATTCTGGCATGGATTACCGAACCAATCAACGAGAGGGCTATCCGGTATACGCCATTGCGGATGGCTATATCTCCAGGCTTCGGGTACAGAACAGCGGCTTCGGCCTTGCCCTCTACATCAATCATCCAAATGGCTACACTTCTGTTTATGGTCACCTTCAGCGCTTTAGTCCTAAAATAGCACAACAAGTAAAAACCATTCAATATCAAAAGAAAAGTTATGAAGTCGATTCGTTTCCTAACTCACTGCTTATACCAGTCCACAAGGGAGATGTTATTGCTTATTCTGGCAATACCGGGAGCTCTGGAGGCCCTCACCTTCATTTTGAGATAAGAGACACTAAAACAGAAGCAACAATTAATCCGCAGCTATTCGGACTAGAGATACCAGACAATATCCCCCCTGTGCTTTATTCCATGTATGTTTATCGCTTAAATAAGAAACCATTTAACGAATTTACACCTAAGCAATACTTTCAGATCAGTGGAGGCCCCGGCAACTATCACCTTAACAAAGTAAACACAATCAATTTGAGCGGTGAGGTGGGCTTTGGTATTGTTGCTACAGATAAACACAATGGTGCTTCTGGAACAAATGGTGTTTATTCTATTCAACTCGAGTTAGACGGTAAACCTGTTTATACTTCAGCTCTTGAAAAATTCCAATTTGAGAATAGCCGGGGTATCAATTCACATATAGATTACCCAACATTTATTAATACTAAAAGAAACATTCAGAAAAGTTTTGTTGATCCGGGCAATCCTTTAAACATCTACAGCAACCAGATAAACAGTGGCCGAATAGAATTTACTGACGGCAAGCTGCATCAGATAAAATATATTATATCAGATGCAACGGGTAATAAAAGCACTCTATCGTTTAATGTACAGGCTGATGAAAAAGCTATAATAAACACCCCAGAGCCTTTGGCAGGTGCTCACTACTCATATGCTACCCTCAATGAGTTTAACAATCCAGATGTAAAGGTAATCCTTCCAAAGGGCACACTCTATAATGATCTAAACTTCATATACAAGACCTTACCGAAACCGGCAACAAACGCATTCTCTAATATACATCAGATCCATAACCCCTTAACTCCATTACATTTAGGATTTGAAATATGGATTAAAGCAGACAGTTCAATTAACAGGTACAAAGAAAAGGCTCTTATCGTAAGTACTTCAAGATCGTCGCAGGGTGGATATTATGAAAATGGATATGTAAAAGCCAAACCCCGCACTTTTGGAAGTTTCTTTATAGCCATAGACACTATTCCACCAAACATAATACCCATAAATGTATCAGAGGGGAAAAGCATGGTTGGAATAAGTAAAATGTCATTCAAAATAAGAGACAACTTATCCGGAATTAAGAGCTTTAATGGCTATATTGACGGAAGATGGGTATTAATGGAGTTTGATACCAAAACAGCTTCTTTATGGCATACGTTTGATGATAGTACCCCTCCAGGCAAACATACCCTAGAGGTTATTGTTTCGGATATGAAAGACAACATCAAGAATTATTCAATTTCTTTTTATAAATAGCATTATGAGCGAATTAAAAGAAGGCCAAAAGGCCCCCGATTTTACAGCCAAAGACCAGGATGGCAACAGTGTATCTTTATCACAATTTATCGGAAAAAAAGTCGTACTGTACTTCTATCCTAAAGACGACACTCCAGGCTGCACAGCAGAAGCATGTGATTTCAGAGACAACTATCAGGGATTAACAGCAAAAGGAATTGTAGTATTGGGCGTAAGTGTTGATGACGAAAAATCACATCAGAAATTTGTTACTAAACACAGCCTACCATTTACACTCCTTGCTGACACTGATCAAAAAATCGTTGAGGCTTACGGTGTCTGGGGCGAAAAAAACATGTACGGAAAGAAATATATGGGAACACATAGAACTACTTTCCTTATTGATGAAACAGGCATCATTTCACACATCATTAAAAAGGTAGATACTAAGAATTCAACGGCACAGGTTTTAGAGTTACTTTAGTACAGACTTCTCATCTTTATGCTTACTTCCAACAAGATGCTGAATCTTTATATTTAGATCATCAGGACTAAAAGGTTTAGAGACATAGTCGTTCATTCCAATTGCCAGGCACTTCTCGAGCTCTCCCTGTATGGTATGGGCCGTCATAGCCACAATTGGAATACCTGCCTTTTCTGCATCCATGCGGCGTATGTATTTAGCGGCCTCATATCCATCCATTTCCGGCATTTGAAGGTCCATTAAAATAATATCAAAATCCTCGCTCTTATATTTTTCTATGGCTATTTTCCCATTTTGAGCAATTGTGGTTTCGTATCCTTTCTTTTGCAATACCTTGATAACCAAAAGCTGATTGATTGGATTGTCTTCAACAATCAGCACTTTAATTCCCCTTCCAGGTTTATCTCCGGTTTCAGGTCCGGCAGTAATATGGTTATCCTTTTCAACATCATTTATTTTCACAAAAGGCATTCTGAAATAAAAAACAGACCCTTCGCCTGGAATACTTTCCAAAAATATTTTTCCATGCTGTAGTTCAACCAGACGTTTAACCATGCTTAACCCTAAACCTACACCTCCAAACTTACGTGAAGTACCACTCGTACCCTGCTCAAACAGCTCAAATATTTTCTGTTGCTTTTCTATTGGAATTCCAATCCCCGTATCTTTTATTCTGAACTCAACAACCACACTCTCCTTGGTTTCTTCTATAAGATCTGCAGAAATAACCACTTCACCTTTTTCTGTAAATTTTATGGCATTGGAAACCAGATTCACAAAAATTTGAGAGAGCCTGATAGAATCCCCAATAAAAATATTTGGCACTCTTGTACCGATAGAATAGCTTAACCCAATTTTCTTAAACTTAGCATTAGATTCCACATAAAGACAAGCATCTTTAATTACATCCTTAACTTTTAGTGGTTGTTTAATAAAATCTACATCCTCATTTCCGAGCCCGGAAAAATCCAAAATATCATTTAATATCCTCATCAAATGATCTGCAGATTTTATAATCATCTCAATTGCCTCAAGATGTTCTTTATCAACCAGGGAATCCCTAATATAGTTCGCAAATCCCTGAATACCGTTCATAGGAGTCCTTATTTCATGGCTCATGTTTACAAGGAAAACGTGCTTCGCTTTCTCAGAAGATTGTGCCCTATGTCGCTCAGTTACAAGTTTGGCTTCGGTAATCTTTGATTCGGCAACTTTATCTTCCAGGGTCTCCGTCATTTCATTAAATGCAGTAGCTACCCTTCCAATTTCATCATTTGCAAAAATCTTTACACGGGTTTCCAGTTGTCCTTTCTTAACTAGCTCAGCACCCTCTACGATAACATCCAAGCCCTTTTTAATACTTCTATTTATAGATATGGCAATTACAATACTAATTGTACCAATGGTTATCGACAGTGCCAATACCAATTTAAGCACCATACTTTCTAACCATCTTGCGCCTTCTCCAAGTGTATAAGAAAATCCATCTTCTAAAACAGTAAGCTTAGTATTAAGCCTTTCAATTTCATCCAGCAGAATCTTTATCTTTTCCTTATCTATCTTTGGAGCTGTAATCAGCGCATGAAGTTCTTCACCAATCGCAAGAAGCTCATCTAAAACCGGCTCCGCTTTTTGCCATGCAACAAAAGCTTTATTCAAGTAATACACCTTGCTAAATCTCTTGGTGAGTCCAATCATATTATCAATATCATCCGGATGATTTCTGCCTTGCAAAAAACCAGCTCTTACTATGTCCAGATCAGGATTTATCTTTTCCATTTCCATTCTGGCAATTTTATCACCAAAAGGAACTTTTAGGAACTCTTTAAAAGCGTGATAATTCTTTTCATCGTAAGTATAGCCATACTCCCTAAGGTTCAGAATCGCATTCTTCTGCGATTTAGACCATAGTCCTTCCCCACCCACGTAAGATCTAACTGCCGACAGTGTCGTAATTGAGAACCATAAAGTGCACAACTCTACCATTACCAAAAAAGTGATTATACCGATGGTAAAATATAATTTTCTGGATATAGATATATCATTGAGCTTCTTTCGTAACAAGGAAATAAGCATAATTAGAATTTTAATCAAATGTAAAACCCTATTTTTTTACATTTTTTTTTAAAAATAATCCTTTTAACCTGAACAAGACACCTATTTGCCTCATTCATTTTGTTCAAAAAACACCCAATTTACCTTGTCATAAATGAATAAACACACGAAAAAGGCTATCTTTCGGACAGCCTTTTTCGTGTGTTTATTCATTTATTCTTAGGATCTGATCTTATGCCCGTATACGGCAAAGAACCATATATATAAATAACAAGGCAGTACACTTACGAAGAAGGCAAGCTGGAAATGCATATGTGCATAATCTTTAAGGTAACCATAAATCAACGGCCAGATAGCTCCCCCAGCGATACCCATTATCATAATTGCCGATCCGGTTTTAGTAAACTTTCCTAATCCTTTAATACCCAAAGGGAAAATAGCAGGCCACATTAATGAATTTGCCAGACCTAAAAGTCCAACAAAAATTACTGAATAATAACCTGTGGTTACATAAGCGGCACTGATAAATATTACACCTAAAATTGCACAGATTTTTAATGCCGCCTGCTGACTGATGTATTTAGGAATAGCGATAATCCCTATCACATAACCAACCAGCATACTAGTTAGTGTAAGTGTTGTAAAATACTTACTAATGTCTGCACTGATCCCTAAAGCTTTACCGTACACTCCAATTATATCGCCAGCCATAACCTCTGCAGCCACATAAACGAAAATACAGAAGGCCCCTAAAAACAAGTGTGGAAATTGGAAAATTGAAGTCTTCGTCGATTTTACATCATCACCTTCAATTACCTCTTCCTTATCTACATCCACTTCAGGCAGGTGAGAATATTTAATGAACAATGCAAAAGCAGTAAATACAATTGCTAAAACAATATAAGGTGTATAAACGCGACCTAAAACCTCGGCTAAAAGGGCTTCTTTTTCAGCAAGCGTAGTTGCAGCATCATTAATTTTGGCCTCTATGCCCGATGCATTTTTAAGAAACAGTGTACCCATAATAATAGGGACAATAATGCCGGCAAATTTATTGCATAAACCCATTATACTAATGCGTTTCGCAGCACTTTCTATTGGACCTATAATACTAATATATGGATTTGAAGCCGTTTGTAACAATGATAAGGCAGCACCTTGAATAAATATACCAGTAAGGAACAGACCAAAACTTCTGGAACTTGCAGCCGGGATAAAGATTAAAGAACCGAAAGCCAAAATAAGCAATCCAATAATAATACCATTTCTAAAACCCAGTTTTTTAAGGATCCATGATGATGGCAATGCTAAAAAGAAATAAGCGATATAAGAAGCAAATGTTACCAGAAAGGCTTCAAAGTCAGTTTTCAAACCACAAGCCAGTTTCAGAAAGGGTATTAATGTGCTGTTGGCCCATGTTACAAAGCCAAAAATGAAAAACAGAGCTCCAATGGTTACAATGGGCGAAATTACAGTCGATTTTGTTTGGTTGGTCATAATTAGGTTAAGGTTGTTTAGGTTTTATTTACTGCTTTTGTTTTTTTATTGAAAAATTTTTGAATTTACTCCCTAAAAGTATAAAAATATACAACAAGTTACTAGCCGAGCCATTTATTAAACCAAAGTATGCTATTTACACTTAATATTTACGCATTTTGTTTGCGCAAACGTTTGTGTATCCTATCAATTACTATGTTATTGAAAAATAGCAATACTATTTCGGCAGCAAACTGCTGGAGTAGTAAAAAGACTTATCGATACCGAAGTTGAACCATAATCCTTTTGCCGTCAATCTTAAATTTAGCGGGCCCCGTTCTTTCGAGCTTATTGAGTAAAGAATAGATATTACTAAATCTCGAAGCTGAACCGGTATATAAGGTTTTACCAATATTACCATCGGCATATATTACATGTACACCATACCAGTTTTCAATTTTTTTCATGAGAGACTCAAGAGTTTCATTCTTGAAGGTAAAGAAACCTTGTTTCCAGGTTATTGCTTCATTTATATCTATGCCATAAATATGGCCGTTCGTATCAATAAGCACTGAATGAGGGCTTGGTTTTAAAATCAAGGATTGATCGGTGTTTCTTAAAGTTTTAGATTGGGGCAATAAGCTGACTTGAGGATCATTATTTTCAATTGTACCTCTACTCTTAAGGTAAATAAAAAAGCCTGTTGAAAGCGCCAATAGAATAATGGTGGCGGCTCCATATTTTAAGAATTCATAATCCCATTTCTTTGTTAACTCAGTTTTTGGGTAAATATATACTTCATCTTCAGTAGGTATGCGATCACCATATTTTTCCATAAAGTTTGCAAATGCTGCAGGTGCACTTGTATAACTTCGCATCTCCATTAACTCCCCTTGCCTATAAGACGCATCTGTCAACTGATCAAACAAAATCTTGTTTGTCTTGCTTTCAGATATCCATATCTCCAAATCACGCTCGTCAATTGCGTTCAACTCCCCTCTAATCTGCTTACCTATGAGGGACACTATTCTTTTGATTTGTTCTTCTGATTGCATCATTTTTCGACTGATGCTATTATTACGATGCGAAACCTCAATCGTACCAATCAAATCGTTTTTACCTATAACCCATTGCCTGCAGATCAAACAATTCAGCATATCTCCCTTTCTTGAGGATCAATTCTTCGTGACTGCCGATTTCTATCAATTGACCCTTCTCTAGTACAAGTATTCTATCGGCCATACGCACTGTAGAAAATCGGTGAGAGATCAGTACAGCAGATTTCCCTTTTGTTAATTCCGCAAAACGTTGAAAAACTTCATATTCAGCCCGTGCATCAAGGGCAGCTGTTGGCTCATCAAGAATTAAGAGTTGTGCATCCTTCATATACGCCCTGGCCAGGGCTACTTTTTGCCACTCTCCACCAGACAACTCTACTCCTTGAGAAAACCGTTTGCCAAGCATCTGATCGTAATGCAAAGGGAGCTTTTCTGCCAACACATCTGCTAAGCTTTGTCTTGCTGAATTTTCGATAAGAGCTCTGTTATCCTGTTCTTGTATGTTCCCAACTGCAATATTTTGCGCAAACGTCATTTGGTAACGGAGGTAATCCTGAAATATAACACCAACATTCATCCGCAGTTCATCCAGATCATATTGTTTTAAATCCACCCCATCCAGCAATATCCTACCCTCTGTTGGGTCATAAAGTCTTGCCAGTAATTTAACCAAAGTTGTTTTGCCAGAGCCGTTCTCTCCCACCAATGCAAGCTTCTCATCAGGATGAAGTGTAAAACTTAAATGGCGGTTAGCCCAACGTTCTGAATGTGCGTATTGAAACCCAACATCTTCAAACTTAAAACCTTCTCTAATGGGATTTGGGAAAGGCTTAGCCTTTGGTAAATTCCGGATTTTAGCCTCAATTTCAAAAAACTCAAAGAAATCACTAAGATAAATAGCACCTTGAGAAACAGCTGTAAAACGTAACAACACACCTTCAATTAACGAACGCATCTGCCTGAACGAACCTGCCAGAAATGTAAGTTCACCGATGGTGATGCCTCCACTTATGGTTCTA
>NZ_CAMLHF010000003.1 GCF_946479715.1 uncultured Pedobacter sp.
TAGCGGATCTAAGAATTTCGGAACACAGACTCAGCAAAAACAGGAACTGGCGACTGAAGTATGCGCTGTACTGGCATTTTCTGCAATACAGAACAATGATAAGGTAGGTGTATTGTTTTTTAGTGATAAGGTAGAAAAATTCATCCCTCCTAAAAAGGGAAGAAGTCATATTTTGATGATCATCAGGGAACTGATAGATTTTAAACCTCAGAACAGAGGCACAAATGTAGCTGAAGCTTTAAGGTACTTTACCAGCGCTATTAACAAGAGATGCACTTCCTTTCTGATCTCTGATTTTATGAGTAATTCTTTTGAGAATGAACTTAAAATAGCCAATAGAAAACACGATCTTATCGCACTTAGGTTATATGACTTACATGAGGAAGAATTTCCGAACCTGGGGCTTATCCCTGTTAGGGATGAAGAAACCGGTGAGTACGAGTGGGTAAACACAGGGGATAAACGTGTTAGGCAGGCTTATAAAGTTGCAGCAATGGAAAGAAACGGGAAATTAGAAGATCTTTTTAAGAGATCAGGAGTAGATTTTACGAAAATAGGAACCCATCAGTCATATATTAAACCATTAATGACATTATTTAAAAAACGCGAAGCCAGAAGGTAGGGATATGAAGCAATATTTTAATTTTAGCTGGTGTTTAATACTATGCCTGGCTTGCTTTACTTATAAAAGTAATGCTCAGGATATAAAGGTAGAGGCTAAACTAGATAAGTCGACCATTGTTTTGGGAGACCAGACAATTTTGCGCTTAAGTGCCCGGTTGCCAGTAAATGACAAAATCAGTTTTCCTGCATTGGCAGACACCATTTCATCTAAAATACAGATTGTTGAGGTAGGAAAAACAGATACTATAGCTGATAAGACTAATCCTAAAGTGGTTACAATTAGTCGCCAATATACAATCACTTCTTTTGATGCTGGATTGCAGGCCGTTCCGGCTTTCTTGTTCCAGGTAAATGCACAAAGCTTTAAAACGGATCCCTTGCCCTTACAGGTTACTGCTGTTGCTGTTGATACTACAAAGGCTATTTATGATATTAAACAGCCACTTGCTGTAAAATATTCCTTTTTAGACTGGTTAAGAGACCATTGGCAATGGGTAGTATTGTCGTTGGTGATAATTTTGCTTATTGCAGGCGTGATCTATTACCTATGGCAGAAAAGGAAGAACAAACCGGTTAAGGTAGAGATTAAGCCTTTGGTACCTGCAGATGTAACCGCATTAAATAAGCTTACCGTTTTAAGAGATAAAAAATTATGGCAGCAGGATGAGGTTAAGCAATACCATATTGAACTTACTGATATATTGAGAGAGTATCTGGAAAAACGCTATCATGTTAAGGCACTTGAGCAAACCTCTGAAGAGATTTTTGCAGGTTTAAGACATATGGAAATTACAGATCAAAACCGAAGTAAATTACGTCAGATATTAATGCTGGCCGATCTTGTGAAGTTTGCTAAAGGGATACCTCTAAACGCAGAAAACGAGCAAAGTATCGAGAATGCCATCAGTTTTGTAACCAACACTAAAGAGATTAATCAATTACCCGATAATAAAGCGCAAAATGAAACTGTTTAGTGGAATCGAATTTGCTAACCCAGGGTTTTTCTGGTTATTACTGCTGGTACCTTTAATGATTGCCTGGTACATCTGGCGCAATAAGAAGCTTCAGGGTACAATGCGCATATCGTCTGTTAAGGCCTTTATGGGGGTTAAGAAAAGCGGGTATGGTGTTTTAAGGCATTATAGCATTGCATTGAAATCATTAGCCCTTATTGCAATAATTGTAGGATTGGCCAGGCCCCAAAGTGCATTAAGCTGGCAAAATACAACAACAGAGGGAATAGATATTGTTATTGCTACCGATATTTCAGGAAGTATGCTTTCTGAAGATTTAAAGCCAAACAGGCTGGAAGCAGGAAAAAATATTGCCATAGACTTTATAAAAGACAGACCGGATGACCGGATTGGTCTTGTGGTATTTAGTGGCGAAAGTTTTACGCAATGCCCGCTTACAATTGACCATGATGTATTAATTAACTTATTTAAAGGAATTAATAATGGAATGATTGAAGATGGAACAGCGATAGGAATGGGACTCGCAACAGCTGTTAATCGCCTAAAAGATAGCGAGGCAAAAAGTAAGGTGGTTATTTTACTTACGGATGGGTCTAACACGGGTGGTTCAATACCTCCGGTAACTGCGGCTGAAATTGCCAAACAAATGAACGTACGTGTTTATACAGTTGGGGTGGGTACTAAAGGATATGCACCTTATCCTGTAAAGACACCTTTTGGTATACAGTATCAGCAAGTTCCTGTAACCATTGATGAAGGAACGCTTTCCAGTATCGCAAAAATTACCGGGGGTAAGTACTTCCGTGCTACAAATAACGATAAGCTAAAAGAGATTTATCAGCAAATTGATCAACTGGAAAAAGCAAAGATCGCTGTTACCCAGTATCATAAGAAAACAGAGCGGTTTTTGCCTTTTGCATTGATTGCGCTAGCTCTTTTGCTGGTTGAATTTGGATTAAGAAATACATTGTTTAAAGGAGCTTTAACTTAATATATGTTACGTTTTGAACACATAGCGTTTTTATGGGGGCTTGCTGCCATTCCATTGTTTATCCTGATTTTTTTTCTGGTGCGCCGGTGGAAAAGAAAGGCGCTGGCCAGTCTTGGTGATAAAGCTACAGTCAAGAAAATGATCCCAGAGGTTTCTTTTACCAGACCGGGATTAAAGTTTATCTTTTTTACGGTTGCTTTTGCATCTTTAGTTATTGGTGCTGCCAATCCGCAGATTGGAACTAAGGTGGAAGAAGGTAAAAAGAGCGGTGCTGATTTAATGATCCTGCTGGATGTTTCTAATAGTATGCTTGCGGGAGATCTTTCCCCGAACCGACTTGAAAATGCAAAAAGGGCAATATCACAGTTGATTGATAACCTGCATAACGACAGGATAGGAATTATCATTTTTGCTGGAGAAGCTTATGTTCAATTGCCCATAACAACTGATTATTCTGCTGCTAAATTGTTCCTGAATAACATTAGCACAGATATCGTTCCAACACAAGGAACTGCAATTGGTGCCGCAATTGATATGGGTATGAAATCTTTTGATTTTGTAAATGGAACAAGTAAAGCAATGGTATTGATGACTGATGGAGAGAATTTTGAGGATGATGCTATTGCTTCTGCAAAAAGAGCAACCGAAAAAAATGTTGCAATACATGTTATCGGCCTTGGCTCTGTTGAAGGCGCTCCGGTTCCGATTTATCAAAATGGCAATCCTACAGGTTTTAGAAAAGATGAGAAGGGGCAGACGGTTATCACAAAGCTAAATGAGCAAATGTGTAAGGAGATTTCTGAAGCTGGTAACGGTGTTTATGTAAGGGCCTCGAATGCGAATAGTGGATTGGGAATTGTGATGAATCAGATCAGTAAAATGGAGCAAAAGACATTTGACAGTAAAGTGTTTAAGAATTATGAAGACAGGTTCCAGTTTTTCCTTGGGTTTGCTTTAATACTATTGGTTATAGAATTCTTTATCTCAAGTAAGAAGAACCTGAAATTAAGTGAGTTGAATTTGTTTGAAGTAAGAAAATAATGAAGCAGTTTATCATCATCATATCTATATTATTACAAGGCACTTTGCTTTTTGCTCAGAAAGAGAAGAAGTATATCCATAAGGGGAATCAGCTGTATCAGGAAAAGAAATATGCTGAGGCTGAGGCAAGCTACAGGGAATCGGTAGATAAATCGAAGGCTTCTGTAGAAGGAAACTTTAATCTTGGTGATGCCTTGTATAAGCAAAAGAAATTTGATAATGCCGCTCAGAAGTTTACAGATATCGCATCCTCATCTGAGAATAGAGCGGTTAAGGCTAAGGCATATCACAATCTCGGCAATTCATTGTTAGAGTCTAAAAAGCTGGAAGAAAGTATTGAAGCCTATAAAAAATCATTGATCAACAATCCTAAAGATGATGAGACAAGGTATAATCTCGCTTATGCTCAGGAAAAGCTGAAGCAGCAACAGCAGCAACAGAATAAGGATAAAAACAAGGATAAAAATAAAAAGGATCAGGATAAAAAAGACCAGGATAAGAAAGACCAAAACAAAGATCAAAATAAGGATAATAAGGATCAGCAAAATAAAGATCAGCAGAACAAGGACAAGCAGGATCGGGATAAAAAGGACCAGAAAGATGGGCAACAGCCACAACCTGATAAATTGTCAAAAGAAGATGCTGAAAGAATGCTTGAAGCCTTAAAGAACGAGGAAAAGAACACGCAGGATAAGCTGAAAAATAAAAAAGCTAAAGGTGTAAAAGGCCGTATTGTTAAAGATTGGTAGACTGAGTATTTTTGCGCTAAAATGAAAATGAAACACTATATATTGTCGGTATTACTGCTGTGGACAAGCACCTTGTTTGCCAATGGAATAAAACCAGGCGCACAGGATGTAAAAGTTACCGCAACGGTAAGTAAAAGTGTGGTGGGTACAGGAGAGGCATTTGAAATTAGTTTTTCTGTAAATGGAAATATAGAATCGTTTAACCCGCCAGCACTTAATGGTTTTCAGGTTGTAGGAGGACCAAATCAATCCTCAAGTTATTCATCTATTAATGGAAACACAACGGCCAGTATGTCTATAAGTTATGATCTGGTAGGCGTTAAAGAAGGTGAATATATTATAGGACCGGCACTTGTTGTTGTTAATGGAAAACAGGTTAAATCAAATTCTGTTAAAATAAGAGTGGTAAAGGGTAAGGCTGTACCTCAGGGCAATCAGCGGAATGCGGCACCTCAGGGAGATAAGGTTGCAGAAGGAAATAGTACAGATATTTCAAAACGATTATTCCTTAGAGCGGTTGCAAATAAAACCAATGTTTATATAGGAGAGCAGTTTTCTGTTTCTTATAAATTGTACACCAATATTGATCTGGTAGACAATGCACTTGATAAATTGCCGGATTTTAATGGTTTCTGGAGTCAGGAGATCAAAAACAACAGCCAAAATGTACAGTGGGAGATTGAAAGTTATAATGGTGAAAAATATCATGTTGCAACCCTTAAACAGATTATTCTTTTTCCGGAGCGGTTTGGCAAGCTCACGCTCGATCCTTTGGCGATGACTTTTGTGGTAAGGCAAGCTGCACCTTCAAATGATCCTATTGAACAGTTTTTTGGAGGTTCTTATAAGGATACAAAATACAAGATTAAAAGTACACCCATTACCATTAATGTGAAACCTTTGCCGGAAGCAGGCAAACCAGAAGGTTTTAACGGGGCTGTTGGAAACTTTTCTATTGGGGCTAACTTAGATAAATCATCAGTTAAAGCCAATGAAGCATTAAACTATACCCTTAAAATTACCGGATCTGGTAATTTAAAGTTGTTAAAGGCTCCGGAATTGACCCTTCCGGCAGATATAGAAAAGTATGATCCGAAGGTAAATGACGATATTAAAGAGACCATGGGCGGAGTTTCAGGCAGCAGAGAATATAGCTTCCTGCTTATTCCAAGGCACGAAGGGAATTATACCATTGAGCCATTAAAGTTTTCTTACTTTAATCCGGTTACAGGAAGATATGTGAGCCTCACCTCCGGATCATTTCCTGTGAAGGTTGCAAAAGGTGATCCAGGTTCAAATGTCACAGCATATGCAACAGGCGGGCAGCAGGATGTTAAAATGCTGGCAAAAGATATTGCTTATATTAAAACAGGAAACCCTGGTTTAACAAAAGATGGAGAAGGTTTCTATGGCTCAGCTTTATATTATGTACTCCTTTGCACAGGGCCAGTTTTATTTTTAGCGGCATTTGGGTATAGAAAATGGTATAGAGAAAATAACAGTGATGTTGTGAAAGTTAAAGGGAGAAATGCCAATAAGATTGCTGCAAAACATTTGGCAAATGCACAGAAGCAAATGATCAGTGGAGATAAAAAAGTTTTTTATGAGGATGTTTACCGAGGGCTCTATGGCTATTTAAGCGATAAATTAAATATCTCGGCTGCGGATTTAAATAAAGAAAACATTAGGGAACAACTGAAGTTAAAGGCTGTTAATGAATCCATAATTGATCAATTAACGGAAACGCTGGACCTTTGCGAAATGGCGAGATATGCACCTATTTCGGGCATATCTGAGCAGGAAGTATTTGATAAGGCGAAAACTATTATTAATGATATTGAAGACAATGCATAATCGCTTGAACCACTTTTTTTATAGTTTTATACTGCTGGTGATATCACCCTTGTTTTTATGTGCCAAGGGAAATCCGGAGGTGCTGTTTGCGAAGGGGAACAGTCAGTATGCGAAAGCACAATACAAAGAGGCTGCACAATCTTATCAGGAGGTATTAAATGAGGGGTATAAATCGGCAGATGTATATTTCAATCTTGGCAATACCTATTATAAAATGGGAGAGATGGCCCCAGCTATTCTTTATTATGAAAAAGCATACAAGATTACGCCAGGTGATCAGGAAATTAGTTTAAATCTTCAGCTTGCCAATTTAAAAATTGCTGATAAAATAGAAGCAGTGCCAGAGTTTTTTCTGGCAAAATGGTGGAAATCTTTTGTCCTCTTTTTTTCTGCGAAAGCATTATCTGTTTTTGCGGTTGTATTTTTATTATTGGGGTTTGCTTTATTGATTGTATATCTTTTTGCCATTTCGATCTCAATTAAGAAACCGGCCTTCTACGCTGGTATTAGCTTACTTGTTCTGGGACTGTTGTCTGTTTTTATAGCAGGTACGCAAAGTGATTATCTTAACAGTAGCAGTCAGGCTATTGTATTTAATGGCACCGTGAATGTAAAGAGTGGTCCTGATGACAAGTCAAAGACACTTTTTGTTATCCATGAGGGAACCAAGGTTACCATTAAGCAAAACGATGACAACTGGATTAAAGTAGAGTTGCCTAATGGAAACATTGGTTGGATTGAAACGGTCGCAGTAAAGGAAATTTAAAATCTTCCTCTACTTGGTTTCCGGATGTTCCTTTCCATTATGGCAGGTAATGCATGAAATTGCTAAAAGTGCCTTTCCATCTTTGTCTTTGCTGCCAATTGGGTGAAAATATTTTTTATTAATCTTCATCGTCATACGCATCATATCTCTTGCAGTTTCTTTTTCAGGTTTTTCATCGCTGGCAAAATCAAGTTTTTTAGGATCGTCTTTCCTTGCAGCATGGCAGAAGTTACATTTTACTCCTAAAGCTGTTTTAAAGCCATCCATAACTTCCTTAAGTTGATCATGACTGATGTCTTTGGGAAGAACCTTTAGGTTTGTAGGCTTTTCGTCGGCCTGGGGCATAAATGCGCTCAGCATAACGACTGTACTTAACAATACAGATAATGTGATGGTTTTTTTGTAGGTCATTTTGAGAAGTTTGATAAACTAATATACTAAATATCAATTAAAATATATTCAGGTAGAAGGGTTGAGAAGTATAATCGTTACAAAGAATTATATTTACATCTTCTGATTACAACGGGACTATACAGTTAAATAAAATGAAACATAAAAAACGCCTCTACTATTCTGCTATATTGATTTTAATTGTACTTATTGGTAGTTTTCTATATTTCAAGCCGGCAATCAAAACAATGGTTGTTAATGAGTTTAGAGACAGGTCGTATGAAAAATTAGTTGGCGTATATGATGAAAAGAAAGAAGTTCCGTCTGACATCATAGACAACGTTAAACATATTTCGATCAAATGGAAATCTTTTGCATTAAGCTCTAATAAGAAAGCTTTGCAAAATACAATAGTAGAAAATAAGAATGTTCTAATCACTATTGAGACCTGGCCAAGTTTTAATGCCGAAAGTACCTCTGTTCTTGATGAGGTTCTGAAAGGCAGTTATGACAAAGAGATCAAAGCATTGGCAAATGTAGTGAACCTGAGTAAGGGATCTGTTTTTGTACGATGGAACCCGGAAATGGAAGTGCCTGTAAAACAATATCCCTGGCAGTACCAATCCCCATCAACATATATAGATGCATTTAACTACTTTTCGGATCATTTAAAAAAACTTGCTCCCAAGGTTAAAATTGTTTGGGCTCCTACAGGATATCCCGGTGATTCAGAATTCTGGCCGGGAAAGAATAATGTTGATTTAATTAGTATTGTACTAGGTAGTGGTGGAGAAACATTATCAAACATTTATCCTTCGGATTTATCTGATTTAGATAATTTAAGATTTAAGCTTCATAGACTCCGATTTATGGATAAGCCAGTATTTATTTTGTCTGCAGACGGAATGGGAAATGTTAAAAAAACAGATTCTCTTCTTAAAAAGATTGAAATAGAAAGAAGTTTATATAGAAATACCATTTATTCGAAAGAGAATTTAAATGAACCATTCATTAACAATCAAATTAGGGATCACTTAGTTTTAGGAGTGTTCGATCCTATGAAGAGATTAATTTATGAACCTGAAATAAATGTAGAACATATATTTACCGACTGGGGCGAAATACAGAGGGATGAGCTTCCAAAGAAATTTATGGATGCTATAAACCGAAAGCATGATGTTATTCTAACAATGGAGCCATGGAAAGACACAAGTAAAATTGTGGACTCCAATGTGCTTCAGAGCACTTTAAACGGGAAATATGATAAAGAGATTTCTAAACTTTATAACATCATTTCCAATGTTAAACAAACGGTATATCTGCGTTGGGCACATGAAATGGAAATTCCTATTCATCGTTATTCATGGCAGAGCCAGGATCCGGTAGTATACATAAATTCATTCAGGTATTTTATGAATTTTTTGAAAGAAAAGCCTAAAAATATTCAAAGAGTTTGGGGGCCAGCGGGAGACAGAGGCTCGGCAGATTGGTATCCCGGTAACGATGTGGTAGATTATATCAGTATCGCAATATATGGTTTACCGGATAAAAATATTACTGATGAAAACATGCAGGAGGCTTTTAGTAACATATTTCAACGTAAAAGTTATAGAATGAGGTTCTTCAATAAACCAATATTTATAACTGAATTCGGCGTAAAGGGTTCAGAGAAATATCAGGATAAATGGCTAATAGATGCAGCAAAAACCATTCAAAATAACAAGCAGATTTTTGGTGCATGTTACTTTAATTTATACGACAATCCAAAGGCATGGGGCCATATAAAAGCCCCTGATTGGAGCATAAGTAAAAACTCATTAAAGAAATTCAGTTCAGAACTGAAACAAAGTTTTACTTTAAAATAATTAAGTTTTAAGTGTTTGCAGGGATTTGTTATATTTAGCGTATTATAAACTTGGGATGCTCTTAACTTTAAGAAAATATTGCTTTTTTTTTCTCTTTTTAAGTACGCTGTATGCTTGCTCAGACAACCAATCAAAACGATCTGGTAAAGTTTTTATTGAGCAGAAAGACGGTAGTTTTACTTTATTTAGAAATGGGAAACCCTTTGATATTAAAGGAGCCGCTGGTTCTGAACATTTAGACCTATTGTCTGAACTTGGAGGAAATACCATTAAGACATGGGATACTACTCATATCGATTCTATACTAAAAAAGGCAAACGATGCAAACATTGCCGTCATAATAGGCTTACCAATACCTGAAAGCAAGCACATGTACTTTTATAATGATGATGCAAAGGTCGCCAGCCAATTTAAAGCGATAAAAAAGTTAGTCAATAGGGTTAAAGATAATCCTTCAGTACTGATGTGGTGCGTGGGTAATGAGCTCGTTTTTCCACATAAGCCGTCTTATAATAAATTTTATGGGGCATTTAATGATATCGTTGATATGATCCATACTGATGATCCAGATCATCCGGTTACAACTACAATGATAAACTTTCAGCGTAAAACGATCTTTAATCTTAAAATGCGTACCAATGTAGATATCATATCTTTCAATATTTTTGGGAAAATCGGATCATTAAGTCAAGAGTTAAAAGACTTTTCCTGGTTTTGGAAAGGCCCGTATCTATTAACTGAATGGGGCATTGATGGGCCATGGGACGGGACTGCTGAAACAGCATGGGGTGCTAAAATAGAACAAACAAGTACAAAAAAAGCTGAGCAATATTATTCCAGATATAAAGAGCAAATGCCTTTAAATGACGGAAGAATGTTGGGCTCATTTATCTTTTACTGGGGACAGAAACAAGAGACCACGCACACCTGGTTTAGTATTTTTGATGATGCAGGAAACAAGACTGAAGTAGTAGATGCTGCCGAAGCAATCTGGAAAGGAAAACAATTGACCACCACAGCACCAAAATTAAACTATATGCTGCTGAACAGTAAGGGCGCAAAAGATGATATATTTCTAAAGCCGAATGAGAAAAATACTGCAGAAGTATTAATGTTAAATGGTGATGCAAATGTTAAAAGAATTGTTTGGGAAATTTATCCTGAAGATTGGTATAAAATCAATAATGTAAATAATACTAAAAAACCTTTACTTATTAAGGGGCTTATTGAGCAGACTCAGGATTTGAAGGTTATCTTTAATACTCCAATTAAAGAGGGGCCATACAGAATATTTGCAACAATATATGACGACAAAGGTTATGTGGCAACATGTAATACACCATTCTACGTATTAAAAACAGATGAAGATAGTAGAGCCAGTAATTAATCCAACGAGAAAACAGACTTTCACTTTGCGCCTGATGATTGTCATTGGCATGCTTTGCATGTTTTTGTTTCTTAGGGAACTGCTGTTAACCGATGCCGAGAGTATTCCATTGTATTGGATGTTGATGGCTACGCTAATTTTTATGTGCCTGAAGATAATGCATGAATGGATACATTACTTTTATATAACGGTACCGGATACCCCTAAAACGGAAAAGATATATACAGTAGATGTATTTACAACTTTTTGTGCAGGAGAGCCTTATGAGATGATTAATGAAACATTAATCGCTATCAAAGCAATAAAATATCCTCACAATACCTTCCTATGTGATGAAGCTGATGATCCTTATTTAAGAAAAATATGTGAGGAACTCGGTGTAATTCATGTTACCAGAATAAAAAAAATCGATGCAAAGGCAGGGAATATCAATAATGCATTAAAACAATCATCAGCAGAACTTTGCGTGGTATTAGATCCAGACCACGTACCTTTTCCCGATTTTCTGGATCCAATAGTAAGTCATTTTAATAATCCTGAGGTTGGGTTTGTACAAATAGTGCAATCTTATAAAAACTACGATCAAAGTTTAATAGCTAAAGGAGCAGCTCAGCAGACATTTCAATTCTATGGCCCGATAATGATGACCATGAATAAATACGGAACTGTACTTGCTATTGGAGCGAATTGCACTTTTAGACGTTCTGCATTGGACTCTATTGGTGGGCACGCAGCTGGATTAGCAGAAGATATGCATACTGCAATGCAGTTACATGCGAAGGGATGGAAATCAGTATATGTTCCGGCGGTGTTAGCAAGAGGTTTGGTTCCAAGTACTTTATCTGCATATTATAGCCAGCAATTAAAGTGGTCAAGAGGTGTTTTTGAATTATTGGTTACTTCTTACCCAAAATTGTTTTCGAATTTTACCTGGCAGCAGAAACTGCATTATGGTATTATACCAATGCATTACTTGTCGGGAGTTATTTTCCTTATTAATTTTTTAATACCAATATTTTCTTTGGTTTTTAATACCAGTACAATAAACATTGTTTTCTTTAATTTCATAACAATCAGTTTTCCATTGGTGATGTCCATAATCCTGATAAGGCATTTTGTACAACGATGGGTAATGGAAGAAGAGGAGCGCGGATTCCATGTAGTTGGGGGACTCCTGATGATCGGGACATGGTGGATATTTATTATTGGGTTATTCTATACCATTTTACGTAAAAAAGTTCCTTATAACCCGACCCCTAAAGATGGAAGAGATGAAAATAACTGGGGTTTAAATGTTCCAAACATAGCTGTAATTGCAATTTCTCTCTTTTCAATAATATTTGGATTGTATAAAGATTGGAACCCCTACAATTTAATTATGGCAGGGTTTGCAGCACTTAATTGCATTATATTGTCGTTTACAATTGTAGCAAGCAGACAAAGCCAATTTAGGAAGTTAAAGCGGAAAGTTCCAGTGCTAAATTCCACGATGAGTTATGTTTCGGAATTTAAAGCGCGCTTCTGGAAACTTCGGAGAAAAATATATAGCGGAGTTAGAAGTACTGCTTTAATGATTACTACCCTTATTGTTTGTGGGGCAATCTATTTTGTGAATACACGCTCTGGTAATGAGATAAAACCAGTTCCTTATAATTATAACAAAGACATATTTATTTCAGGGATATTTGCTCCTGAGAAAAGCAATGGGTTAACCTCTTTGAAGCTTGTTAAGAAATATGAAGATCAGAGTAAATTACATTTTGGTATAGTTTCTCTTTATATTCCATGGGGAGACCATGCTGAATCCCAACTGCCCGGTGCACTGATGGATTCAATTTATCAATCCAATGCTATTCCGATGATTAGCTGGGAACCATGGCAGAGTTTGTTTGATAAATTGAAAAATATTGAAGCGGGGCAAAGAGAGGAAAAAGTATTTTCACGTATCCTTAATGGCGATTACGATGGTTATTTGAAGACTTTTTCTGAGCAAATAAAATCGCTTAAACGCCCCGTTTTTATTCGGTTTGCCCACGAGGCAGACAATCCGCAATACCCATGGTCAGCTAAAGGCGGGAATAGTGCGGAAGACTTTAAAGCAGGCTGGAAGTATGTTCATGACTATTTTAGCAAAAATGGTGTTTATAATGCAGTATGGGTTTGGAATCCGTGGAAACCTGATGCCGTGTCTGGCTATTTTCCCGGCAGGGAATATGTGGATTGGATAGGAGTTACTAATCTAAACTACGGCACCAGAAATGGTAGTAATGATTGGTATAGTATGGAACAGCTTTATCAACCATTCCATAAAAATCCAGTGTTTAAAACTGATTTGCCTGTTATGCTTGCAGAAATGGGGTCGTTACCATCCGAAGGTAAACAGGATCAATGGTTTCAAAATGCATTTAAAAGCATTAGAAATAAATTTCCGGAAATTAAAGCCGCTGTATTTTTTAATAGCAGCTTTGACAGAAACACAGTTGATACTGCTATAGGTAAACCTTTAAATTGGAAAATTGAAGATTTTACCAAAGTAGGTGTCGCAATAAAAAAATATAATAAAAAGCGAAGCTGGATAGAGTATACAAAGGCTGTTGAAACTCCTGTCGACAAAATAGAGAATTCTTTAAATAGCAGAAATATTCAGATTTTACCAGAGATAAGAGGGGTTAATTATGCAAAAGGGCAGAACTGGTCTACCAATTATCATGCTTTAAAGAAGAAAGAAATTGTAGCTGATATTTTGGAAATGAAAAGAGTAGGATTTAATACCATCAAGTATTTTGGGCCTAGCGTATATGACCGAAATGTATTAAATGTTGCTGAAGATAATGGACTTAAAGTAGCCTATAGCTATTGGCTGCCAGATAACAGTGATTTTATTGCCGACAGAAAAGCTTTAAATAGTTATGCTGATAAAGTATTAAATACCGTTACAGAACTAAAGGGTAGAAAAGACATCATTTTATGGAATATTGCAAATACTCCTCTACGTAAACTTGAACATGATTACTATATGCCCGATCTGTTTTTCCCCAGAGAAGCATATATTTCCTGGCTGCATAAGTTAATAAAGGAGATAAAGAAAATAGATCCGAATAGACCGGTTACGGTAGATCTGTATGCAAATAATAATTTGAGTAAGAATATAGCCACGCTTCACAGCCGGATTCCTGATATCGACTATTTCGGTCTGGTTGCAGATAAGTATTCTGATTCTGTTGCTATGACAGAAATAAAGAATTTTAAAGAGCCGTATTTCTTTAGTAGGGTAAATACTTCAGATTATTTAAAGAACAAGAATAACAAAGCCGGGGTATTTATAGCTAACTGGCAAGATGAGATGACTAATCAATTCGTCACATTTGATGGTCTTAAAGATTATTCCGGAAAGAATAAGTTTGAATTTTATGAGTTGGCAAATCAATGGACCGGCTCAAAGTTGCCTTCAAAGATGCCAATGATAAAGGTGTTATTGCCTTCGGTAACTATATTTACGAATTCACCTGTAACATACCGTGCTTTGGTGCTTAATTCAAATGAGTGGAGTTTACCTAAGCCTGAGACAAACTTGAGGTTTAAATGGAATCTTGTAAAAACCGATTCCTATGGTAATCCTATTGATGTGATAGAACTGGGAGAGGGAAGCAGTATGACGTTAACTATTCCAGAGAATCCTTCAAGTTATAAACTATATCTCTATGCAATGAATGATAATGAGGTAAAGATCATAAGTACTAAACTTAATATTCCATTGAATTAGAGATAAAACAAAAAAGCTACCGTTAGAGTAGCTTTTTTGTTTTAATCGGTGGACCCGAAGGGAGTCGAACCCTTGTCCAGTTGTGTGATAAATTATGCTTTCTTCATGCTTATTTTCCAATTAATTGTAGGGATCTGGCGGGCTGGAAACCGACCTAACCTTTCACCTTAGGTACTTTATCTCACAAATGTAGCGTACCTTACAAATGCCAGCTTCGTTATTTCGATGCTCCGGATTCTAACCTAACGATGCAGCAGCTAGAGGAACAAAAGCTTATCTAATTCTAAATTAGGCAGCTAAGGCGTAGTTATTTTCGCCAATTATAGTTTGAACGTTATCTTTTAAGTGCTCTCCGTACAACGCACTGCATGCTTACATACTCAGCGCCACCCTGTCAAATCCAGAACGAGCCCATTATATGTGCCGATGGTGTGTGGTTAACTACTCCTTTCCAACCATCAGCTTAGATACAAAAGTACTAAAATTATGCCATAGTTCTACCAGGATATTGTTTTAATGCAATATCAAGACAATCCATCGCACTGTTAAGGTCGGCAGTATTTAAAACATAAGCCATTCTAACCTCGTTTTTTCCATAACCTTCAGTTGAATAAAACCCGGTAGCAGGAGCCATCATAACGGTTGCACCATTATGAGTAAAGCTTTCCAGTATCCACTGACAGAATTGATCAGCATCATCTATCGGTAATTTGGCAACTACATAAAAAGCCCCACCAGGATTAGGGCAAAACACACCTTCTATAGCATTTAGCCTTTTCACCAGTGTATCTCTTCTTAAGGTGTATTCTTTGTTTACCTCTTCAAAATAGCTATCAGGTGTGTCAACTGCTGCGGTTCCGGCAATTTGTTCAACCATACCCGGACTTAATCTGGCCTGGGCAAATTTTAATGCCGATTGAATTACTTCTTTATTCTTGGTGATGATACAGCCTAATCTTGCGCCGCAAGCACTGTAGCGTTTAGAAACGGTATCTATTACCACAACATTTTCATCTATACCATCCAGGTACAAAGGAGAGATGAATTCTCTGCCATCATAGCAAAACTCTCTGTATGCCTCGTCAGAAAACAAGAAAAGGTCATATTTTAAGCAAAGCGCTTTAAGGGCTTCAAGCTCTTCTCTTGAGTATAAATAACCGGTAGGATTATTAGGATTGCAAATAATAATACCCCTGGTTTTGTCGGTTATTAATTTTTCAAAATCAGCTATAGGAGGAAGTGCAAAACCATTTTCAATATGTGATAATATTGGTTTAACCACTACATTACTCATACATGCAAAGCCATTATAATTGGCATAAAAAGGTTCAGGAACAATAATTTCGTCACCTTCGTTAATGCAGGTCTGCATGGCTATAGTGATGGCCTCAGATCCACCTACAGTTACCAGAATATCTTCAGGGGTAATGTTGTACCCAAGTTTATTATAGTATTCGGCAAGTTTAGTTCTATAAGTGAGTGTACCCTCAGAAGGAGTATAGGCCCAAACATTAAATGTAATATTTTTGATGGCATTTAACATCACCTCTGGCGTCGCTATGTCAGGTTGTCCAATATTTAAATGGTACACCTTTTTTCCGTCCCTCTTTGCCTGATCAGCAAATGGGGTTAATTTTCTAATTGGCGAAGCGGGCATTTGTACCCCTTTCTCTGAAATCCTTGGCATGGTACAAAAGTAAAAAACCTCGTTGATTAACGAGGTTTTTTATTAGAAATATCTTTATTGGATTCTATTTAGTGCTTCCAGCTACAGTCTCGCCTTTAATGTAAAGAACTTTAGTAGTCGTTTTAGCATTAGAAGTTATAGTAATGCTTTTGCTAAATGGAAGTGCTGCAGTTGGGTTATAAGTAACTTTGATTGTTCCTGTTTCTCCTTTTTTGATTGGAGTTTTGGTGTATTCAGGTACTGTACAACCGCAAGTTGTTTCAACTTTGCTAAGGATCAATGGTTGATCTCCTATATTAGTGAATTTAAAATCTACAGAAGCAGGTTTGTTCAAAGGGATTTTTCCAAAGTCATAAGTCTCTTTGTCAAATTTAAACTCCGCTGGTTTAGATTGAGCATTTGAGGCAACACTTATTCCTAAAATTAATGTAAATAGTAATAATAACTTTTTCATCTTATGTGGGTTTTAAAACAAATTTAATGTTTTAAACGATAATTCAAAAAGTATTCCAATATATAAATTAACTCACACCGTTAAGTCATACTTTAGAATTTATGTATCTTTGCCCCATAACTGATTTGCTTATGACGCCAAATAGTAAACTTACAACGAACCCAATTGATGCTTCAGAGTTAAGTTTTGATGATTTCAAAACGATTGTTATTAACGACTATAAAATAGCTTACGAGAGTAGACAGGCTAGTTTATTAGGACGTAAAGAAGTGTTGACGGGTAAGGCGAAGTTTGGGATATTTGGTGATGGTAAGGAGATTCCTCAGATAGCAATGGCCAAAGCTTTTAAAAATGGCGATTGGCGATCTGGATACTATAGAGATCAGACTTTTGCCTTTGCAACCGGAATTTGTACACTAAAAGAGTTTTTTGCTCAGTTATACGCAAATCCAAGTGTTGAGGCTGATCCTGCATCCGCAGGGCGACAAATGAATTGTCACTTTGCTACCCGTTCACTTAATGAAGATGGTAGCTGGAAAGACCTGACGGAGATCAAAAACTCTTCGTCTGATATTGCACCCACTGGTGGACAAATGGCCCGTTTAGTAGGTTTAGCCTATGCTTCTAAATTATACAGGCAAAATCCTGAATTAAGTTATCTTAAAAATTTCTCGGTTAACGGTAATGAAGTCGCATTTGGTACCATAGGCAATGCTTCTACTTCCGAGGGTGTATTTTTTGAGGCCATTAATGCCGCAGGTGTTTTACAAATCCCAATGGCTATGTCCATCTGGGATGATGCTTATGGAATCTCAGTTCCTGCAAAGTATCAAACCACTAAAGAAGATATTTCAGAAATTCTGAAAGGATTTCAAAGAGACGAAGATGCGGCAGGTTACGAAATATTTAAAGTAAGAGGCTGGGATTATCCGGCACTGTGCGAAACTTATCAGCGTGCTGTGGATGTATGCAGAACAGAACATGTTCCCGTTTTGATACATGTTACGGAGGTTACTCAACCACAGGGGCATTCTACTTCCGGTTCTCATGAACGTTATAAAGATAAAGATCGTTTGGAGTGGGAGCGTGAATACGATTGTAATCTGCAGATGCGTAAGTGGATGCTTGAATCGGCTATTATTTCCGAAGAAGAAATAACTGAACTTGAGGCAAACGCAAAGAAACTTGTACGTGAAACTCAGAGAGAGGCATGGAATGAATTCCTGGCAACTATTAAAGTTGAAAAGGAGCAGGTAATAGATATGATCAGCAGAATTGGCAATGGCAATCCTGCTATCAGTAAAATTGCTTCGCTGCTTGCCGGTACACCTGATGCATTGCGTAAGGAAGTTGTTTCTTCGGCAAGAAAAGCATTGCGTCTTAGCATCAATAACCCTTCTCCTGAAAGAGACAATCTAATAAACTGGTATAATAGCCAAGCTTCATTAAATGAAGACAGGTACAATTCTAAACTGTTTACTGATGGCATAGAAAGTCCGTTTTTAGTTAAACAGGTCGCGGCAGAATATACCGAAGAAAGCAAAATGGTAGACGGTCGTGAGTTGTTGAATGCCTGCTTTGACGCTAATTTTGCACGCGATGAGCGTTTGGTAGCCTTTGGTGAAGATCTAGGCGCAATTGGCGATGTAAACCAAGGTTTTGCAGGCTTACAAGCTAAGTATGGTGATTTAAGGATCACGGATACCGGCATTAGAGAAATGACAATTATTGGTCAGGGTATTGGTTTGGCTCTGCGTGGTTTAAAACCAATTGCAGAGATTCAGTACCTTGATTATTTACTATATGCACTTAATATTTTAAGTGATGATCTGGCGAGTTTATCTTATAGGGCTAAGGCTGGTCAAAAAGCACCTGTTATCATCAGAACCCGTGGACACAGGTTAGAAGGTGTATGGCATTCAGGATCTCCAATGTCAATGATCCTGGGATCGTTAAGAGGTTTGCATATATGTGTTCCGCGTAATATGACGCAGGCTGCAGGTATTTACAATACCTTATTCAGATCTGATGAACCTGCTCTGGTTATTGAGTGCCTGAACGGTTACAGGTTAAAAGAAAAACTACCGGAAAATGTTGGCGAATACACTGTTCCTCTTGGAGAAGCAGAGATCATCAGAACAGGAACTGATGTTACAATTGTATCTTATGGAGCTACTTTAAGGGTTGTTGAAGAAGCAGCAGAAGAATTGGCCCAATTAGGAATTTCAGTTGAAATAATAGATCCTCAAACATTACTTCCTTTTGATACAAAACAGATTTGTGCAGAATCTCTAAAGAAAACGAACAAGCTATTAGTTGTTGATGAAGATGTTCCGGGTGGTGGTGCTGCATTTATTTTACAGCAGGTAGTGGAAGCGCAAAACGGTTATTATCATTTAGATGGACAGCCAAGAACACTTACCGCTAAAGCTCATCGCCCACCTTACGGATCAGATGGAGACTATTTTAGTAAGCCATCTGTTGATGATATTATTGAAACTGTATATCAAATTATGCATGATAATAACGCATCAAAATATCCCTCGATATTTTAGAAGTTAATGTATTCTAAATGAAAAGAGGGTATTTGTTTAACAAACACCCTCTTTTTTTATGCTAATTTGCTTGATCTGTTTCTAAGTAAATGATCGGCTAGCACTAATGCTGCCATTGCCTCAACAATTACAACTGCACGAGGCACAACACATGGATCGTGTCTGCCTTTTCCTTTAATTTCCGCAGCTTCGCCTGCAGCATTTATGGTTTGCTGGTTGTGCATAATCGTTGCAACCGGTTTAAAGGCTACTGTGAAATTGATTTCCATTCCGTTAGAAATACCTCCCTGGATTCCGCCAGAGAAGTTGGTAAGTGTCTTAGGCTGACCTTCATTTGCTAAAAAGATATCATTGTGCTCTGATCCCCTCATTTCGCTTCCGCTAAATCCAGAACCATATTCAAAACCATGAACCGCATTAATGCTTAGCATGGCTTTACCCAGATCTGCATGAAGTTTATCAAATACAGGTTCTCCTAAGCCAACAGGACAGTTTTTAACAATACAATTGATCTTTCCGCCTACTGTATCGCCATCCTTACGAACACCATCAATAAATTCGATCATTTGATTTGCGATAGCTGGATCTGCGCAGCGAACAATGTTTTCTTCGCGGATAGCCAACAAATCAGCAATGTTTTTACTTTCAAGATTAGGTGCTTCGATTTTGCCTACTGAAGATACGTGCGCAAAAACTTCAATACCATGGTGTTTTAACAACAACTTGGCAATAGCTCCTGCTGCAACGCGGGCAGCTGTTTCACGAGCTGATGAGCGTCCGCCACCACGGTGATCACGAATGCCATATTTAGCATCATAAGTGTAATCAGCATGAGAGGGGCGATAAACATCAGTATTATGACTATAATCTTTACTGCGCTGATCTTCGTTTGGAATAAGCATTGCAATTGGCGTACCTGTACTTTTTCCTTCAAATGTTCCTGAAAGTATTTGTACAGTATCGCTCTCTTTGCGTTGGGTAGTAATCTTAGATTGCCCTGGTTTGCGTTTGTCTAACTCTGATTGTATAAAATCAAGGTCGATGGGCAATTGCGCCGGACATCCATCCAGAATAACACCAATGGCTACACCATGTGATTCCCCAAAGGTAGTGATGCGAAATAATTGCCCGAATGTGTTGCCTGCCATTTTAGAATTATTTTATGTTTTTAATTAAATCTCTGTAACTGTAAACCCTGCTTTTACTAAATCTTTCCAGAAATCAGGATAAGATTTTTCTACAACATCCATTTCTTCCAGAACAACTTCGTTTATAACCAGACTAAGCGGAGCAAAGGCCATCGCCATTCTATGGTCTTCGTAAGTTGCAAAAGATACCCTTTCAGGGAAGTTTAGCTGGTCGCAGTTCAGTGTATAAATAAAGTTGTCTTCATTTAAAGTTACACCAATCTTTGAAAGTTCATTTTGTAAAGCCAAAACACGATCAGTTTCTTTGATCTTTAAGGTTTCCAGGCCAGTGAATTTAAGGTTTTTTCTTAAAGCAGCGGCACATACAATAATGGTTTGTGCTAAATCCGGACAATCTTTCAGATCAAGAATATCATCATTAAAGTTTGTTTCAGTGGTTGTCAGGTTAATTCCTTTATCAGTTTTAGCTGTTTTTACCCCAAAGGCAGTCATAATTTCTCTGATACGACTATCGCCTTGCAGGCTTTTATCTTTTAGATAAGGCAAACCGATCTGTGCATTTTGTGCAAGCGCGGCGATGCTATACCAATATGAAGCTGCACTCCAGTCGGGTTCTACTGCAAGTGTAGCCGGGTTAAAAGTTTGCGGCTTAATGGTGATGTTGTTTCCAGACCATTCATGCGTGATGCCTGCTTCCTGAAGCATGTCTAACGTCATTTTAACATAAGGAAGGGAGGTTAACTCACCTTCAATCTGTAGCGTTAGGCCTTGCGGTAAAGTAGGTGCAATCATCAATAAAGCAGAAATGTACTGGCTACTTATGTCACCTTTAATTTTAACGGTATCAGTACTTTGCTTTAACGGACCATTGATGTTTAACGGAGGAAATCCGTCTTGTTCAAGGTAAGTAATATCAGCACCGATGTTTTTTAATGCTTCAGCAAGAATACCAATGGGGCGTTGTTTCATTCTTTCTGTTCCTGTTAACAAAAAATTACCAGGTAGGGTAGAGAGCATGGCTGTTAAAAAACGCATTGCAGTACCCGCAGGGCCCACATCAACGGTTTGTTGATGTGGGTTATTTTGCGAGATATTATTTAATATACTGTTTAAAGTAACAGTATCAGCAGCATTAGACATATTATCAACCTTTACAGTCCCCTTACTCAAAGAGCTGATAATTAATGCTCTGTTACACTCACTCTTAGAGCCTGTAAGTGTAATTTCTGTATCTATTTGTTTGTTTCCTTGAAAAGAAACAAGCGCATGTTTACTCATTATTAAGACTTAACTTCTGTGTGTGCTTCTGCTGCAATTCCTTTTTCGGCTTTGCCTGCGTTCATGATCTCAGTTTGTTTACGGATAGATTCACCGTGAACAAGTTCTAAAAATTTCTCAGTAAAGTTTAAGTCTAATTTTAGTGCTTTTGCAAATGAGATACCTTTTTTAATGATGGCATCCCAACGGTTAACCTGTAAAATTGTAACCTGGTTATCGCGTTTGTACTCACCGATTTTAGCAACGATAGACATACGCTCACCTAATTTTTGTAATAAGATGTCGTCAATTTTATCGATTTGCTTACGGAATTCAGCTAATTGATCAGAGATCGCTTCATTTTTAGTTTCTGGTTCGCGAACTGTCAAGCGGTCAACCAACTCAGCTAAAGCAGCTGGAGTTACTTGTTGCTTAGCATCAGTCCATGCAACAGAAGGGTCAACATGCGACTCGATCATTAAACCTTGCATATCTAAGTCTAATGCTTTTTGAGAGATGTAAGGAATTAACTCTCTGTTACCACAGATGTGACTTGGATCGTTAATGATTGGCAACTCAGGGCATAATGTTTTCAACTGGATAGCAAGTTCCCACATTGGTTCGTTACGGAACGAGCTTTTCTCGAATGAAGAGAAACCACGGTGAATAGCACCTAATTTAGTGATACCAGCGCCATTGATACGCTCTAAAGCACCAACCCATAGTTGTAAATCAGGGTTTACAGGGTTTTTAACTAATACCGGAATGTCAACACCTTTTAAAGCGTCAGCAATTTCCTGAACTGTGAATGGGTTTACTGTTGAACGTGCACCAATCCAAAGGATATCTACACCAGCAGCTAAAGCTTCTTCAACGTGTTTAGCATTTGCAACCTCTACAGCTGTTGGTAAACCAGTTTCTAATTTAGCTCTTTTTAACCACTCTAAACCTATACTTCCAATTCCTTCGAATTCTCCCGGACGAGTACGTGGTTTCCAGATACCTGCTCTTAAAACAGATACTTTTCCTGTTGCAGCCAATAAATGAGCTGTAGTTAATAATTGTTCTTCAGTTTCTGCACTACAAGGTCCTGAGATGATCAAAGGCTCGTTGTTGATGTTAAGCCAGGTGTTAAGCGGTTGAATGTTTAATTGTAATTTCATTGTTTTGGGGTTATATGTGTTAATATTTTATTTTAATTGGATTATTTATGCTAATTATACTTTATCGTTTTTCTGATACTCGCCCATGATAGTAAAGTTCACGGTGTATTTAAGGGCCTGGCGGACAGCCTTATCATAAGCTTCCATGTTTTTCCATTCCATATCTACATAGAAGTAATATTCATTTCTTTTTCCAAGCACAGGCATGCTTTGTATTTTACTTAAGTTAACCTGCTGGTCAGCAAAGATGTTTAATACTTTAACCAGGGCACCCACATGGTTACTTACCTGAAAGCAAATAGATGCTTTATTGATTGGAGTACCTTCTTCAGCCGTTCCTTTTTTAAGAATTAGAAAACGGGTAAAGTTTTTCTTGTTAGATTCAATTCTTCTTTCAATGATATTTAGTCCGTACAGTTCAGCCGCAAGCGTATTTGCTATAGCAACTGTATCTGTAAGCTGTTCTTCTTTAATACGCTTAGCACAAGCCGCAGTATCATTACTCTCTATGATCTGGATCTGAGGGTAATCTTCAAAGAAATCAACGCATTGGCGAATAGCAATAGGGTGGGAAGTAGCATATTTAACATCCTCAAACTTTACACCAGGCAGTGCCATCAGGTGAAGTTGAATAGCCAGGTAAACTTCGCCAACTACAGCGAAATTGTATTCACGTATTAAGGTATAGTTGGGTAGAAGACTTCCGGCTATTGAATTTTCAATTGCCATTACCACGAAGTCTGCACCATCGTTCTCTAAAACCTCGCATGTGTGTTTAAAGGAAGTACATTCAATGGTTTGAATGTCTTTTCCGAAAAACTTGAATGCGGCCTCTTCGTGAAATGAAGCTTTAATGCCTTGAATTGCTACTCTTGTTCCTTTTTTCATTAGAATATTTTTCCCTTTTTAATGGTTATGAAATTATCATAACTGTTATTTTCTCTAAACGAAAAAAGTCCCGGCTTTAGACCGGGACTTTTCGTATACATTTATCTTATTAGATTCTAGTGCATATTAGTCCCGGCTCTTACTAAAGTAGTAGAAGTAACCAAACCAATATGTAGTGATATTTTTCAAAATTTTCTTTTCGTTTCGCCAAATGTACTAACAAAATTTAATTTGTCAATAGTTAATTTAAAAAAATTATTTATTGTTTGTTATAAGGTTCTTGTTGTGGTTCAAAATATTAGGCATTTTGTGGCTTGGAAGTTAAGGTGTTCAGGTAAGTAAAACTATCCAAAATGTCGGTTTTTGATACTCTACAGTTAAAATCACAGGCTCCAATGCGGCTCAATAAAGAGAACATAATCTGTCCATTTTCATTCTTTTTATCGCTTTGCATAAATTCCAATAACTGGTCAAAACTTTCTTTCTTAATGTGGTATTTGGGATATAGCTTTAAGATATAGGTACTGATATCGTTAAGTTCGTCCTTACTAAGCGTGTTGTTTTTGGCAGATAAGTAGCCTTCGCAAATCATACCTATGGCTATTGCCTCGCCGTGTGTTAAAGGATTTTTGTCGTTTATTAAAGAATAGGTTTCAACCGCATGACCTATGGTATGCCCGTAGTTTAATATTTTTCTTAATCCTTTTTCATGAGGGTCTTCTGTTACAACCTCATTTTTTATCTCTACCGAACGGTAAATAGCACTTGCGGCTATTTGTTCGTAATCACTGTTCTGTAACTCTGCATAATAGTCTTTGTCTACAATTAAACCATGTTTAATCATTTCAGCAAAACCAGAAAGCAGTTCTCTTTTAGGCAAGGTGTTAAGGAAAGAAGTTTCAATAAATACAGCTTGAGGCAGGGTAAAGGTTCCAACCATATTTTTTACATTGTCTACATCAATACCAGTTTTACCACCTACTGATGCATCAACCTGCGAAAGAAGGGTAGTAGGAATATTAATAAAATCAATTCCACGTTTGTAAGTCGAGGCTACAAAGCCACCCATATCAGTAATCACGCCTCCACCTAAATTTATCATCAGGCATTTGCGGTCCGCTTCAAAATCCAATAGCGTTTTCCAGATGCCGATACAAAAATCAATGTTTTTGTTCTCTTCGCCAGGATCTGTTTCAATCAGATCAAATCCTGTAAAATCTCCCAGCATTTCCTGGAACCGGGGTAAACACAATTCTGCGGTATTGCGATCTACAAATACAAAAATCTTGCTGTATTTGCTGCTTTCTATAATTTCTACCAGAGGGGCAAGATTCGTTTCAAAATGGATGGTATGTCCGGCACTGTTTAATTTGTTCATTAAATGATTGTTATTTTCTGACCCATAAAATCGATTACATCTCCAACCCGCACCTTCAATCGCTTGCGGTAATCAACCTTGCCGTTATATTTTACAAGACCGTCTTCAACAACAGTTTGGGCTTCGCCACCGCTTTGTACAAGTGCAGTTGCTTTTAACAACTGAATAAGGGGAATGAATTCACCTTCTAATTTAAATTGTATCATTATAAGACAAACTTAGATAAAATTTTTTACTGCCGAAATTACAATTATTTATAGTGTGTTCTACCAGTGATAGCTGTGGAATTTATACTTTTGCAAACGATTTGACTAACTGACATTCACTAATGGAGACATTCCCCAAAAAATCATTGAATTTTGATGATACTGAAGTTGCTTTCCGCAACAAATCTAACTCTGAATTAAACGCCGCCTATTGGCTTTTTAAAATAATAAGCAGTAATTTCTTAACTAAAGTTGGCCCTCCGGTTACCAATTTCTTTTTAAACATTGGCTTACCAATTAAGGGTATTATTAAAGCTACCATTTTTAAACACTTTTGCGGAGGCGAAACCATTGCTGAATGCGCAGAAACAATTACGCAGCTTCATTCAGGTAAAGTAGGCACCATTCTGGATTATTCGGTTGAGGGTGAAGATGAAGAAGCTGTTTTTGATTTTACCTGCGAAGAGATTATAAGAACTATTGATGAGGCTGCTAAAGACAAACGTATTCCAATTACCGTATTTAAGGTTACAGGTATTGGCCGTTTTGCTTTGCTGGAGAAGTTAGATGCAAAACAAACATTAACACCAGCCGAAGAAGCTGAATATGAAAAAGTAAAGCAACGTTGCGAAAAGATCTGCAGAACTGCCTTTGATAAAAAGGTACCTGTAATGATTGATGCCGAAGAAACATGGATCCAGAAAACAATTGATGAGCTTGCAGTAGAGATGATGCGTTTGTTTAATAAAGAAACCATTATTGTTTATAACACTTATCAGATGTACCGTCATGATAAACTTGCTGATTTAAAAGCGGATCACCTTATTGCAAAGGCTGCCGGTTATATTTTAGGCGTTAAAATGGTTAGAGGTGCTTACATGGAAAAGGAACGTAAAAGAGCAGAGGAAATGGGTTATCCATCACCAATACAACCTACCAAAGAAGCATCTGATACTGATTATGACGAGTCATTAAGATATTGCATGGCTCATATTGATGAAATCGCTTTTGTTTGCGGAACTCATAACGAAGAAAGCTGCAGGTTATTAGCAGAGTTGCTTGATAAAAATAAGATCGCCCACAATCATCCTCATGTTTATTTTGCCCAGTTATTGGGAATGAGTGATAATTTAAGCTTTAACTTATCGGATGCTGGTTATAACGTAGCCAAATACGTGCCTTACGGACCGGTTAAAGCCGTGATGCCGTATCTATTCAGAAGAGCTCAGGAAAATACTTCAATAGCCGGACAAACGAGCCGCGAGCTTGGGTTAATTATGAAGGAAAAGAAAAGAAGAAGATTATAAGTCGTCATCTCGACGATAGGAGAGATACCTTGACCATGAAGTAGCTGCATAGCAAATAGCATAAGCAAGAGATCTCTCCTATCGTCGAGATGACGAGGTGGTTAATTAAACTTTAATTAAACCTTTTTAGGAGGAAGATCAAAGGCTACAGCCTCATGTTCGAAATGACCATTATGAGAACCATCACAAAATGGTTTATTTTTTGAAAGTCCACAGCGGCAAATTGATAGTGTAGTTCTACCCTGTAATCCGTACACTTCGCCATTCCTGTCAACGATTTCAAAATCGCCTTCTATCTTTACCGACCCGTTATTGTTAATTGTAAGCTTCGTTTTTGACATCTATTTTTAATTTTGGCCAAAGCTAAAACAAAGTGAACAGACCGGACAAGATCATTTCAATTTAGAAACGTTCTCTGTTTAATCCATCGCTGGCATACCCATCTCAACCCACTCCTCTTTTGATGGACCATATAATCCGGGAACCGGTAAACCCAGCATCCTCATAATTACGGTCATCTGGCCACGGTGATGACTCTGATGCGAAACCAATACCCTTAAGATTTTACCCTTCTCCCAGGCCTCGCCATACATGGGTACTTTTTCTGACAAAGACGAATCTGTCCATTTTAAATGAACTGCCCTGCTAAGTAACGTGCTGTAATTGTTGTAAACTTCTATCAAAGCATCCATACTTTCCGGTGCTGGTTCATGTTCCAGGGTATCCTGCTCCAACAAACCTGCGCGGGTACCCATCTCTGTAATGGTTTGGGTTAGGTGCCAGGCAAGTCGTTGCAAGGAACGTACATTTTCATGGATCTTTTCTTTACTAGTTTCTGAAGTAACTAAAGAAAAAACCTTTGCAGTGCCTTCGGATTCGTATTTCCAGTCGGCCAGAAAATCATTAATACTACGGTACATTTAATTTTATATTGGTGATGAAAACGAATATAAGTATTGTCTGTACTATTGGGCAATTATGTTTATAATTTTCTTTTAGGAGACGGTATCTCTTAACAATTTGGCCTTGGCTGGAGCGTAATAATATTTAAACCAAAGCTTATCTCCTAAATAAAGTGTAAAGCCAAGCGGGAGCGAGAGTAAAACAAGCGCCTTACCCCATCCGGTTCCTATGCTATTATATTGACGCAAAAAGGATGCAGAATGCATTCCATAACGGGAGAGCTGAGCGGCTCTTTTAAAAAAGAATACGGGCGAGCTGAAAAACCAATGTGGCAGGTCTTCATTCACTACATCAACATCACACATAATTAAGCCTTTGGCATTTCGGATTCTGTTTGCCTTGCCACTCAGGTTGCCAAAACCAGAGCCGGTTGGCATAAAATAAGTTAACACTACAGTATTGATGCAGATGTACTTGTATTGGCGACCCAACCTATTCCAGATATAGCTTTCGGGTACAAATTTATAGCCATCGGCCTCGGGATATGGATTCTTTTTCAGCAATGCAGTACGCATTAAGCCAAATTTATCGCCTTGTATTTTATATTTAAACTGAAATTCCCCTCCTGTAATGGTAATGTGATCAGCAGGAAATAAATCGCCGACAATCTGTTTTGTAGCTGAATCTTCTACTAAAGCACAAACACACCAATACTTGTCTCTTACATCGGGCGAGAGGCTTTCCCACTCATTAACCAAAGTTTTAAGGCCATCGTCGCAAAGGGCATCATCGGAATCAAGTATCGCACACATTTCGCCGCTTGCAAGCTTTACTCCCTGATTCACGGCAGAGGGCTTGCCTCCGTTGGGCTTTTGATAATAATTAATATTTAAAGGCGATTCACGCTGCCATGCCGATACGGTTTCTGCTGTATTATCTGTAGAACCATCATCAACAATAATCCACTCAAAATTTTTAAAGGACTGTTTGCTCAACGATTCATAACAACGATGAAGCGTTTCAGCACGATTATAGGCAGGAGTGATAATCGATATAAACATAGCTATGCTAATAAATTAAAATATGGTGGTTCGTATGGTTCTGATAAATGCTTGTTACGAGGTTATCGTGACGAGCTAATCCCTGTATTATCAGTGAGTTGAAATTAGTAAAAAACTAATTGATATACAAGTAATATTAATGCAGCCATGCTCCTGCCATAGCTGCATTAATAGGAGATTTATTTTGAAAGTAATGCCAAAACCGCTTCGCCAACTGCATGTGCAGACTGAGGGTTTTGTCCGGTAACCAATCGCTGATCAGTTACAACATGTTCTTGCCATGGAGCTGCTTTTTCATAAATACCACCCCGCTCAATCAACTTATCTTCCAATAAAAAAGGAACAACTTTATCCAATTTAACGGCTACCTCTTCCTCATTGGTAAAGCCGTTCACTTTTTTGCCGGTTATCAGGTACTTGCCATCGCTCAATTTAATGTTCACAATCCCTGCAGGACCATGACAAACTGCACTTACAATACCGTTGTTTTCATATATTTTAGTGGCTATTGCCGAGATTTCTTCATTATCTGGAAAATCCCAAACCGCTCCATGGCCACCTGCATAATAAATAGCTGCATATTCTTCAGGATTTACCTCGGCAGGCTTTAAGCTATGATTGATTTTATTGTGATAGTATTGGTCGTCCCAGAATTCCTTATTTACTGCATCACTTAAGTCCAGGCCATCAACCGGAGGCTGGCCTCCCTTTGGGCTAACAAAGTCTATTTCATAGCCGGCGTCTTTCAATACTTTCCAGGCATGGGTTACTTCGCCCAAATAATAACCTGTTGGCTCACTTGTGTTTCCTTTTTTATCGTGGCTGGTAACCACAAACAGAATTTTCTTTTTCATAGTAGTTGTTTTAATTGTTGGCTGTGCCGCTGCTGACAAGGTTAGAGATATTAAAGTGGCACACGCGGCAAGTGCCATTATTCCTTTTTTGATCAAATTCATTTATATGAGATAAAATATAATGATGCAAAGTTGGAGCAATAATACAACAGCAAAAAGGATGCTAATCACAAAATATGTGTGATTACACGCACATTATGGGTGGCTTAACCGGCTTAGGGTTTCTCTGGAAACCCCTAAATAAGATGCCAATAAAGTTTTAGGAAGGCGTTGGAGTAATTTTGGATTCAGTTTAAAAAGACGGTTATATCTTTCCTGAGGATTTTTATTGAGCAGCAGCAAGATACGTTGTTGCAGTGCTACATACCCCACATTGGATTTTTTACGAAAGAAATTGGCAATGCTATGTAATTCGTTGCAGAGCTTTTCCTTATTGTCTCTTGATAGAACAAGTAATTCACAATCTTCTATACAATCTATGGCTATTGTTGCCGGGGTGCAATTCATGTAAGCCTGAAAATCGGTGATCCACCAATCTTCCATAGCAAACTGAAGGATGTGTATCTTCCCGTCTTCATCTGTATGATACGCTTTAAGCAATCCTTTTACTACCCAATACTCGTTATGGACTTCGCTGTCTTCCTGCACCAGGAATTGATGTTTCTTAAGCTTTTTACTGCTGAACATTGAAGACACATATTCGAATTCGGCATCGGTTAACGGAGTGATTGTTTCTATATGTTGCTTTAAAGCGCTATTCATTATAAGAAGAGGTTTTGAAGGAAAACAAATCTATTTACTTTTTTTGAATTTCTGCTCTGGCATGAAAGTAGTACTATCATTTGTACTAAACTAAAAAGGAATGAATTTACCATCGTTTAAGCGGATCAATTTTAAAAAAGTAAAAACCGATATTCAGGGAAGTTTTAAACAACTTGCGGCAGGTGGCTTTAAGCAGATTTTTAATCAGATTGATCAGCTGAACATCAAAAAAGGTGTTGATGCCATGGGGATTGATAAGTTTACCAATCAATGCGCTTTATTGGCAGCAGGCTCCGGATTAATTACCGGAGTAGGTGGTGTTGGAACCATGCTTATTGGTACACCGCTGGATGTGATTAATATTATCACTCAGCAATTTAGGGTTACTCTGGCCATTTCTTACCACAATACGGGTAAATATAAAATCAGTTTTGACGACTTTTTTAAGATTGTCGCTTCATCTGTTAAGGCCGATGCCAAATTGGCCATCAGCAAAAACATTATGGAAGAGGTTGCGGAGAAAATCCTGATGAATTTAGGATCTAAATTAAGCCGACGTTTAGTACCTGTTGCAGGTGGTGTTATTGGCGGTACTATCAATTATTTGTTTATTAAAGGTTTAGCTAACGAATTGAGGAAGAAGGGTACTTAAATCTGACTACAACAACAGTAGATTCGGCTACATACTGCTACTTTATCCTGCAGATCTTTGGAGTGTCAATAAAATTATACTCCAATGAAAATAACAATTACAGGTTCCTTAGGTCACATTAGCAGACCATTAACCAAAACACTAGTAGAACAAGGTCACGAGGTTACAGTAATAAGCAGTAACCCGGACAAAAAAACCGAGATAGGGGCTTTAGGTGCAATACCCGCCATAGGCGCTTTAGAAGATGTAAACTTTTTGACAGAAACCTTTACCGGCGCAGATGCAGCATATACCATGGTGCCACCCAACAATTACTTTGACCATAGCCTCGATCTTCTTGCTTACTATCGCCAACTTGGACAAAATTATGCCAATGCTATTGAGGGATCTGGCGTAACGCGTGTAGTTAACTTGAGTACCATTGGTGCCCATTTAGAGAAAGGTTCAGGAATTCTGATCGGTGCACACAACGTTGAAGGTATCCTTAATGGGTTGTCGCCAGAAGTATCCATTACCCATATCCGTCCTACATCTTTCTTTTATAACCTATACGGCTATACAGATATGATCAAAAACGGGGGCTTTATAGCGGCAAACTACGGTGCAGAAAGTATTATTCCATGGGTTTCACCGATAGACATTGCCTCGGCGGTTGCAGAGGAATTAGAGACACCATTTACCGGCAGAAAAGTACGTTATGTAGCCAGCGAAGAACTTACAGGCAACGAAACTGCACGTATTTTAGGCGCTGCTATAGGTAAGCCTGATTTGAAATGGGTGATCATTTCTGATGAAGAAACACAAAGCAGTTTGGTGTCAATTGGAATGAACCCCCGCATTGCAGCCGGCCTGGTTGAAATGTATGCAAGTTTGCACAACGGTTTGTTGGCAGAAGATTATAACCGCAATAAACCGGCAGTTATGGGAAAAGTAAAACTGAGTGACTTTGCAAAAGAATTTGCCACAGCCTTTAACTAAAAATGATTAATTTGTGATATGGCAATTACAGCACCGCATAGGTTTAAAACGATCAGCGAATTTCATAAGTTCAGGGAACTACCTAAGCCAGAACATCCGCTGATTAGCGTAATTAACGTAGAGGCTATATCGCGTTTGCAGGACAGTGAACCGGTTAGTCTGGTACTTGATTTTTACTGTATTGCACTAAAAAGAAATTTTAATGGCAAAATGAAATACGGCCAGCAGGCTTATGATTTTGATGAAGGCATTATGACTTTTATGTCGCCGGGCCAGGTTTTCAGTATTGAGGTGAACAATAACGAGAAATTGAAACATTCGGGATGGATACTTTATATCCATCCCGATTTTCTTTGGAACACCCCACTGGCCAGAAAAATAAAGGAATATGAATACTTTGATTATTCGGTACATGAAGCACTGTTTCTATCTGAAAAAGAAGAGGAAATGATTGCCGCCATTATGTTAAACATTGAGCAGGAGTATCGTGCCAATATAGACAAGTTCAGTCAGGACCTTATTGCGGCTCAACTGGAGTTATTACTAACCTATGCGGGAAGGTTTTACCACCGGCAGTTCCTTACCAGAAAAATAAGCAACCATAAAACCCTGAACAAGCTGGAAGACCTGCTTACCATATATTTTAACAGCGATGATCTGATAAAAAGAGGCCTGCCTACTGTAGCTTACATTGCTGACACACTAAATGTATCGCCCAGTTATTTAAGCGGGCTACTTAAAACACTGACGGGTCAAAGTACCCAGCAACATATACATGAAAAACTGATTGAAAAAGCAAAAGAAAGATTATCTACCACAACTTTATCTGTAAGTGAAATTGCCTACACCCTAGGTTTTGAGCATTCACAGTCATTTAGTAAATTATTTAAAAAGAAAACTAATCTTTCGCCATTAGCGTTCAGAAATACATTTATTTAACTAAATTGTCCATCAACTTATTGTTAGCTTGGCACAGTTGATGCTTCTATCTAAGGCATAGAAATGGCTCTTAATTGATAAATAAATACATATATGTTAATAATCAATAGTTTTGAAGAATATAAATCACATTTAGGCAAGGAGTTAGGTATTTCTAATTGGCATAAAATAGATCAGGAACAGATTAATAAATTTGCTGATGCAACACTGGATCACCAATGGATCCATGTGGATAAAGAAAAAGCAGAAAGTGAGGGGCCTTTTAAAGCGACCATTGCACATGGGTATTTAACCTTATCATTAATTCCATACTTATGGAAACAGATTGCCGATGTTCGCAACATTAAAATGGAAATAAACTACGGTATTGAGTCTTTTAGATTTGGCCAGGCTGTTTTAGTTGACAGTGAGGTACAACTAAAGGCTAAGCTTAATTCCATAGCAAACTTAAGAGGTGTTACCAAAGTTGTTATTGAAGCTACGCTTATCATTAAAGATCAACCAAAACCGGCTTACACCGGGAATGTGGTATTCCTGTATCATTTTATATAACTCCTGATCTCTAAATTGCAAACAAACCAATGATCGGCTGCCTTTCGGATTTCGCGTGGATCTGGATCGTTGTCAGCAGCCCAGGCGATAATCCCATCAGGCCGTATCAGCACAGCACTTAAGCCTAATTGTTCTTTTGCGCTGTCTGAAATGTATTTTATCTGATCACCATATTCACTCACTAAAGATTGTATTGAAGCATTATTATTAAAATCGAGCAGTATTCCATGGCCATCATGCATTAATTCGCCAATTTTTGTACCGTCTTCGAGCTCAAAGTTTGGAACACTGTGGCCTGTCAGCGGGTGGCTGCCCGCAAGATTGTAATTTGTATTAACACCCCAAACCCGTCCTGCAATATAGGTGGCACCATCAGGGGTATCCATAAGGTCGCGTATAATGGCATTCAGTGCGCGGGCATGAGGGTCTGGTTTCATAATCGAAACCTGGGCTCTTGACCAATCCAGCACCTGTGCGCCAATTGGGTATCGCTCGCTATAATAGCTGTCCAACAAGGCTTCCGGGGCTTTTTCATGGATGGTTGCAGCGAGCTTCCAGCCGAGGTTCATGGCATCGCCTAGCCCAAGATTAAGTCCCTGGCCTCCCAAGGGCGAGTGAATATGTGCGGCATCACCCGCTAAAAATACCCGTCCGCTTCTGTAACTTGTTGCCTGGCGTGCCCGGTCGGTCCAGGTGGTTGCCGTGTGCAAGGTACTAATGGTAACATCGGTATTTGAGATGCGGCGTAACACCTCCTGCAGGTGATCTAAAGTAAGCGGTTCAGCAGAGCTGTGAAATGCCCCGCTATCAAAATCTTGTATCAGTACATAACCCGGTTGTGATTGCATGTACATCCCTCGTGGTGTCACATTTCGTCCCGGGCTGAGTTTTTCTGGATCGACCAGGTCAACCCGGGTAGAGTAGCCGGTAAATTCTGGCTCCGTACCTGCAAATTCAAAACCGCCAGCCTTGCGAACAACACTACGGCTTCCATCGCAGCCCACGAGCCATTTACCCTGAAAAGATTGGTCGCCAGACTGAACAGTTACCATATCCGCAGTTTGATGAAAGCCGGTAATGGCATGCCCGCGTCTGATCTCTACACCCAGGGATTCTGCACGGCGGACCAGCACCGTTTCAAGCTCCTGCATTTCAGAAATTAAACTGGTCTGAGTAGCGCTCGGCAGACGATACCTCCACTGTGAGGTGTCAACATTACCGTCAAGAAATGGGATGCCGGCAAAGTGCCCTCCCTGGCGACGTGGTCCCTCTGTTGCAGCCGACGTTTTATGTGGGTTTTTAACGCGTTTATGTAGCTCGAGGTACTTTAATAGGTCTCGACGGTAAAGTGATTCAATAGTAGGCGTCGAAAGTCCCCTTATCCCGAAAGGCAGCTGTTTCAATGGAGAGTGCGGATCTTCCGCCTTTTCAAGTATTAGTACTGAGCATTTGGCCAGGGCCAGTTCACAGGCCAGGAACAGACCTACAGGCCCTGCGCCAGCAATGATTACATCGTAAATAGAATTGTTTTGTGTTTTCATAGTAAATATTAAAACACAAAATTCTGGAATGCTCTTGCGTTAGGCTTGTATAAACGCGACAAAATCGCTGCTCACCACTTGTTTCCCTTTCCTGGCTTTTCGCGCAAATGCCGCAGGGGTAGTGCCGCTGTAGCGCTTGAATTCCCTGCTCAGGTGGGCTTGATCTGTATAACCCAGCTCATGAGCTAAACCCGCGAGGTTCGAATCCGGATAAAGCCACAAATGATTACGCACCTGCTCAAAGCGCATCAGACCCGACACGTCTTTAACAGTATAGCCAGAAGATTGCTTGAACTTCCTTTCCAGTGTACGTACAGTTGCATGAGCTGCCGCTGCCACCTGACTAACGGGCATAGTGCCCTTTGCTTGCCCCATAGCAACCCCTGCCTTGAATAGCATACTGTCAATAGCAATCTGCGACCGTGTGTTAAGGAAATACTGTTTAACATGAGCAATTGCTTCATCTATATGCCCCGCTTCGATCAACTTGCTCAATGTGGATTGAAGCTGTGCTATAGGATGTTCAAATGTACGTACTCCATCTTTACCTGATGGGAGGCCAAGCAAATCGAACACCGTCCATGGAAAGCACCTGATGCCAATAATTTCTAAACGGTTTTCTGCATCAAAAAGAACTGGCTGATTGAGCAGACCCATCATAAATGGCGAGGGTAATTGCTGGAGGCCCCCATTGCGGGAAATGCTGCAGGGGCCTCCGAAATAAAAAATAATCTCAGCATAGCCATCAGGTTGCACCTCAAAGCCCGACTGCAATTCTCCAGATTCTCTTCTGTTGTACCAAAAGCACTTTATAGTGTCGCAGAGCGCTTCAGGCGATTCAAATTCTTGGTGAAACATCCTGAAAGATAGCAGGATTATTTTGTTAGAGCAACAGGAATTTCCCGTACTTCTACTTTTCCCCCGTATAAAAGAACGGGGCATGATTTTGCAAGATCTAAAGCCTCTTCTATAGTTTTCGCCTGAAGAACAATATTGCTCACAACTTTAAGGTTATCGGAAAGAACCGTTTCTTTTTTTATCAACTTTTCTTTCCCGGTTACTGTATAACTATCTCCTGGAAAAGCGAAGCTTAATACATAAACCTCATCTGCTTTCCATTGTTCAATTACTTTCTCCCACTGAGGGCCAGCGGATTTTGCTTGCTCTGTACCATAAGTATCGGGTACCCTTACTAATAAACTATACTGTTTCATATCTTTTTTTGATACAAATATCAGTCTACAGATTTATTGATAATTGTAAAAAATCATTGATTTACCAATACAAACCGGATTTAAAAAAATCTGTTGGTGTTTGGCCTGTGAAAAGTTTAAACTCTTTATTGAAATGCGATTGATCGTAATAACCGTTTTCAAGTGCTATCTGAATAAAGGATGAATGCTCTGGATTTTTTTTAATAATGGATTTTATTTTTATTATGGAAGAAAACTGCTTTGGTGTAGCACCAACAACTTTCCTGAATCGTTTCTCAAATGCATCATTACTGATATATAAGCTTTTAGCCAATTCGTTAATTTTACTGGCTCCATTACTTGAATAAATTTTAGCGATGGCATCCCCAACAAGCATATCGGGTTTGTTATACAGGAGTTTTGAGTATAAAAAGCGCTCAACAATAGCAATTCTCGTAATGCTATTTTCTGCTTCGGCCAATCGCTCTTCTACAATTGAAATTTCGGACTGGGGAAAGAAATTGTCGAGCGAAATGCTTTCCTCAAACAACTCATGAACCGGTTGTTTAAAAAATGCCGATATACCTGTTTCTTCGAATTGTACAATTAAAGCTGCTGTTTGAGGTAGGTAATTGATAAGTCGAACAGATTTTCTTAAACCTGAAAATGTTGCGGCAGGTAAAATAGTTTTCCCTGCATCTGTGACGTAAGAAATTTGTCCTTTAAAACGGAAGGCAATAGCAAACGAAGTATCTGGCACAACCCTGTTAACCAACTCATCCTGGCTTTCAATGATTTTGTAAGCTTTGATAAATGGCCGCAATAGGGTAGTAGGTGTGTACTCTTCCATTTTCATCATTTGTTGTCTATACAAATTGCCGTGGCATAACTTATTACACTAATGCTAACTTCAGGATATTTCATCAGTTATCTATTCATCGGTTTGAAGATTTACATTTGGATTACTGACTTAAAATCTAAAAAATATTTATTCGATATTTAGAAAACGAAAAAAGCCGTTCTTCTCATCGAGAAACGGCTTTTTAAGCAGTGGGCCCAGCTGGGCTCGAACCAGCGACCAAAAGATTATGAGTCTTCTACTCTAACCAACTGAGCTATAGGCCCTGAAAATCTTATTAGATTTTGCGAGTGCAATGTTACATATTTGTATCCAATTATGGAAACAGTTTTAGCACAAAAAATAAAAAATATTATTTTCGATTATGGCAACGTTATATTCGAAATAGACTTTGTAAGGACTCAAAATGCTCTTTTACAATTAGGTATAACCGATGTTCAGCAGTTCTTTGCCCATAAAAATCATAATGAAATTTTTAATGATTTTGAGACCGGATCTATCTCTCCGGCCCAGTTTCGCAGTAAAATACGCGAAGCAGCCAACAATCCTGGGCTGGCCGACGAACAAATTGACAGCGCGTGGAACAGTTTGTTGATTGGAGTTCCATCTCCGGCAGTACACGACACACTGCTTAAAGTAAAAGAAAAATACCGCACTTTTCTACTTAGCAACAATAACGAAATTCACTACAATTGGATTGTAGATTACCTGAAACGAGAATTTAATGTTGAGGATAATAACCACCTGTTTGAAAAAACATATTACTCTCAGCAAATGTTCCTTCGCAAACCAAATGTTGAGATATTTGAACAGGTCATCAAAGAAAACAACCTTATACCAGAGGAAACCTTGTTTATTGATGATAGTCCACAGCATCTTGTGGGAGCTAAACTGGCAGGACTTAATACATTGTTAATGGATAAACATCCTAAAGATCTGGAGCAATTTTTAACTGATCATCATATCTTATAGTTAAATTTGTGGCATGACTGAAAAAAGATATAAATCTCTTAAGGAATTTTATCCTTTCTACCTGAGCGAACATAGTAATCTTACTAGTCGGATATTGCATTTTATTGGAAGCCTGCTTGCTGTATTGCTATTGTTTACAGCAGTATTGTTTCACGACTTACGCTTTATAATCGGCATTCCAATAGTTGGATATGGCTTTGCCTGGGTAGGTCATTTCTTTTTCGAAAAAAACAAACCTGCTACTTTTCAATATCCAGCCTATAGTTTGGCCTGCGATTTTATTTTGTTCTGGGACTTACTGACAGGGAGTCAGCCTTTTAAAGTAAAGAAGTAACTCGTCATCTCGAACGCAGAGAGAGATCTCTTGAACAATGCCTGAACAAGAGATCTCTCTCTGCGTTCGAGATGACGAGTTACAAATGAGACGAGTTATGGATGACGAGGTGAGCTTTTTTGCATGTATTACTTCACTTCTTTAACCAGCAAATTGTCAATGCTTGCCAGCGAATCGAATGCCCTAACGCCAATCATACCGCTTTTAAATTCTGAATCTTTTACAGCTATCAATGGCTTTTCCGATCCGTTAAAGTATACTTTAATATCGCTGCCTTTGGCTTCTATTTTAACCTTGTACGCCTTTCCGATTTCTAATTTTTGCTGTTCTGATGCAAGTGCTACCCATTTCTGATCAGATGATTTACCCAATTGGATCGTACCTGTTTCAGCATCAATTCCCAGGTAGTAACCCTTATACATGTCTGCGCCAAGTACCGCATCTGTAACTCTGAAAACCAGACCGGCATTGCCTTTTGAGTTTAGCTGTACGGTAGCTTCGTAGCTCAGGTCTTTAAACATGGTGCTGCTCGCCATCGCTTTTGAACCATGTATTCCATATCCCCATGAGCCTTTATTAGATGCAGCATGGATTGCTCCATCTTTAATAAACCAGCTGCCGCCATACAATAACCAGTCTTTAACTGTAGCATTGTCAAAGTTTTCTTTAAACAGCTTGCGTGTGCTTTCGGGTGTGCCAATTACTGGAAAATTACTGATCCTGATGTTCTCGCTTCCAAAAGGGGTAAGGGTTATTTCTTCAGTTTGTTCAGATGAAACAACCGGACTTCTGGGTACTTCAAAGGCATGCATTTTATTATATGCCATGGTCCATGAAGGTATTTTTTTTGCAGAAACTTTCAGTTTAACAGGAGTAGTGGACTGAATAAATGGATTTTCCGGCATTGCCGTATTTTGAACTTTTATAGAACCGGCTAAATTCTTACGGTCTATTACCAGCCCATAGTTCCAGGGCGAAGCAGAGGACACCTCATAGTCAAAAAAGCCTTCTACAGGATGTTTTTTACGGATACTGTATTTAGCATCCATCTGTAATCCATATACCAGTGGGCCGCGTTCTACAGTAACCGATTGGTTTACCTGATCTGATACTTTTACCTCCATAGGGAAATTAAGTACCACCTCGTCGTTGCTGTTCCATGGTCTGTTGATGGTATAAACCTGACCGGTTTTAACATTCGACAATGCCTTGCCATTAACCGCTATCTGTGGGTTTTTACACCATTCTGGTATTCTTAATTTTAAAGGGAAAGTAGCAGCCTTCGCCAGTTCTATTTTAATTTTGATCTGCTCTTCAAAAGGGTAATTGGTTACTACATTCAATTTAACCGGAACGGCATCAGCTACAAAAGCATTCAACTCAACCGGTGCATAGGCAATTACAGCTAAACCCTTATCAGGGGTTGCTGCCCAGCTGTTTTTTACAAAATATGGCCAGCCCATATGCATGTTGTACCTGCAGCAGCCCATGCCGGAGTACGGACTTAGAAGTATTCCTCCATCGTAATCTTCATCAAAACCGGAGTTACCATGCTTACATACCACCTGGTTGGGCTGGGTATAATATAAATGAGATTTAATGTCTCTGCTAAATTGCGATGGCAGGGTATTAAAAGCAATTTTCTCCAGTCTGTCGCCAATCTGTGCATCATGAACTATTCTGGCTGTGGTTTCCAGACTTTGCATCCATTCTACCACGGTGCAGGTCTCCGTTCCCTGAAATGAGCTTTTGCCGGCAAGGAATTCAGTTCCGGATGCAATGCCCGATGCCTGACCATGATCCCTCATTAAATTGCTGATTCCCTTTTCTGTTGCATCTCTGTAAAATGGCGTGTTGTTCAGTTGTGAGTAAATTGCCGGAAGCTTAAGCGCCTGGCCAACACTAACGCTGTGCTTGGTATGGAAATCATCACCGTAATGGTAAAACTGGTTATTTGTGTAGATATCTGCCCAAGGATAGGCCTGCGATTTTAGCTTTTCGGCCAAGGTTAGCAAAGACCTTTCACCAGTTCTGTTGTACAACCACAATACCAATTCTATGTTGTCGCCTGTTCTTGATTTGCTCCATTCGGTTAATGGTTTTTTATCCAGGTTCTCCAGCTGGTACTTAAAATATTTGGTAAAAAAGCCAAGCACCCGTTCATCGCCGGTAGCTTCATAATAACTTTGTATGGCATACATCATTGGCATTCTTGGCCACCAGTCGTTCATTTTTGCAGGGCCAAAAGCACCATTAGCCTGCTGATGATCTAATGTCCAGTTGATCCATTTCTGCGATTTTGCTTTTAATTCAGGATTATCCAATGTATAAGCCAGGGCTATAAGTCCTTTTACGTAATAAGGAACACGTTCCCAGCCTTCGCCGTTGCCGCCCAGCCAATCAGATTCGGGGCCAAGGTTCGATGCTTCCGGATAAAGTTCTTCGGCATGTCCGGTTGCTCCATCTTTTTGCAGTTCCAATTGTTTCAGCAACCAGCCTTTGGCCTTTATACTGCCTAGCGCAAGTTGTATATATGTATCGGCAGTTAGGGGTGCACGGTTGTATATATATTGCTTTCCAGGGCCGTTTTGCGCAAAGAGCAATGAGGGGATCGAAGCAAATGCTAAGATGAGTGATTTCTTAACGTTCATGTTTATAAATGGCTTTGTGTGTTTAAAGAACAAGTTTATTATAAAATATTTACTGTTTCATTTCTTATTCGCAGATTGATACAATCTGAAGAATTTTTGAAACGTTTAGGCGAGTATTATTGCTGAATGTTAATATTACTTAATGAATGGATAAGAAATTAAAATTATAGGTTTTGGAATGTGCTTTATTTGTTACCGAATTTAGTTAATCTCATGAAATGAAAAAGTACCTGTTTATTCACCTCATCCTTTGTGTTTTCTTTTTAACACCCTGCACGCTTATTGCCCAAATTACAGAAAGGCCAAGGCCTGTTGAGTGGGATCAGCTGGTAGAAGGCGGGCGGTTTAAAGACCGTTTGTTACCTATGCCAAAAGGCAAGCTAAGCAGTGATACCTGGGGTGCCAAAGGTGTATTGCCCCGTTATGTGGATAATGGTATTGAAGACCGCATAAGGTCTTATTGGGGAGGGAAAATAATTTTAGGATCGGATAAACTATATCATCTTTATGTAGCCGGCTGGCTCGAAAGTTCAGCAAAAGGCCATGGCGAGTGGCCTAATTCTATTGTTTACCATACAGTAAGCAATAACTCAATAGGCCCTTTTGTGGTAAAAGACACTATAGGCAAAGGCCATAACCCTGAAGTTTTTCAGCTCAAAGACGGCAGGTATGTGATTTACATTATTGATGGATATTATATATCAAATGGTTTAAACGGGCCATGGGAATTAAAGCATTTTGATTTCGATAAAAGAGACCGTGCGATTATCGAAGGCCTTTCGAATTTAACCTTTGCACAAAGAGAAGATGGTTCTTACCTGATGGTTTGCAGAGGCGGAGGGGTGTGGATCAGCAAAACAGGGGTTTCTGCTTACAACCAAATTACCGACAGAAGGGTTTACCCGAATGTAAAGGGTGAGTTTGAGGATCCGGTAGTGTGGCGTGACAATGTCCAATATCATCTAATTGTTAACGACTGGCTTGGAAGGATTGCTTTTTACGAACGCTCAAAGGATGGGGTTAACTGGGTTACAGATCCGGGAGAAGCTTATACCATCGGTGTGGCAAAACATGAAGACGGACGAGTAGAAGACTGGTATAAATTTGAGCGTATTAAAGTATTTCAGGATAATTATGGAAGGGCTATCCAGGCGAACTTTGCCGTAATAGATACTTCAAAGGCAGATGATAAAGCGAGCGACCGCCATAGTTCCAAAAACATCAGCGTTCCGTTGAATCCGGGTGTTTTATTAACCATGCTGAATAAGGAGTTGCCAACAGCTAAAACTAAGATGATCAGCGTTAAAATTGCGGCCGAAAAAGGGTTTAACCCGCAAACAGATGTAGATGTTAAATCCCTGCGTTTTGGAGCTTCGTCTGAGGTTAACTTTGGCAGAGGCAGCAAGGTTTTGAGCGTGCAAAAATCAAATAAAGACCTGATTGTAAATTTTGAGGCCAAGGGTAGTGGCATCACAAAAGAAGAATTTGCACCTAAGCTAATCGGAAAAACTACTGCTGGTAAGCTGCTTTATGGCTATACCCGAGTGCCGTGGTTAAACTATAATGAGGCTATTCTTTCGGCCCGCAAACCGGTATTTAGTTCGGAAAATAATAAAACGGATCTAAAGATAGCAGTAGAGAATTTTGGTCAGGTGGTTTCGAAAAAGAGCGTTTTGGAGGTTACTTGTCTAATTGGTAACGAGAAGAAAACTTTGGGTACTGCTGCGGTTCCTTTACTACAGCCATATGGTAAAACAGAAGTTAACCTGCTTACAGATCAGGTATTTGAAAAAGGGAAGGAGTATGCGTTTTCTGTAACGGTGAGTACGAATAACACAAAAGTTTCCTTATTCGAGTTTAAAGCGGTTCCGGTTAAATAGGGGTATCAGAAGGTTTCTTTTGTCTTAAGGTCGGTTATGTGTAAGTTATCGAAATAGCCTATTCCTGCTATTGTCAATTTAACTCCCATAATCTTGCCAATTGATTCGTGGTATTGTGTTTTAAAAGTTTCTTTAGAATTGATGTATAGTTTAACCTGTTTGTTTTCAATTCGGAGCTTTAAATCAGCACCGCTACTCAAGTCATGTCCAAGCGCCCTGAGGTCGTATTTATCACCGCTTCTGGTATTTTCAGAGAATTGATAATGTGCCCAGGCTACGCATTCGGGTTTAATGATGCCGAACACATGCTTGTCTTTTTCTCCGTAAATAAACAGATCTGCCTGTGAGCACCTTACACCTGCCCTGTTTTCTGAAGAAGCAACACGCATCGTGAGTTCAAAATTATCTCCGTTAATGGTTGTAGGTTTTATATTTGAGAAAGCAACAAAGAAAGTGCGATTGGTATCCACACCGGCGCTGTAAACTTCTTTTGCAGATACGCTAATGGGTTTTCGAAGGCCTAGATTCTTTACTAAAACGGGGTATACCCTGCTGGTATCCTTCATCACAGAGGTAATGGCGCTCCAATCTTTACTTTGTAAATAAACATATCCGGTATCAATGGGTTTGTTCTTATAAAACAGCACAGGGTAATACCTTCCCGGAATCTCGTAATAATGATTAAAAAGGCTGTCAGAGAGGTTAATTCGCCTTTTCCGGTCATCTCCAAAATCAATAGAAAAGTTAGAAGATGAATCAGGCAATGGGCCGGCTGCATCCAGTTTAAATATAGCCGAATGTGGGGTAAGTCCTTCCGGGTTTATGCAGTTTAGTTTTATGCTTTGAGCGAATAGCTCGCTGTCTGTTTTTGGTTTTCTTAATAGTACTATCGCGATAAACGTAGCTAGTACTATGAAAGCAATAAAGTAAAACATTTTCTTATTGCTTTCCTGCTTATACATGCCAGGAGTTTTAGCGGGTACCTTTTGTACCAGTCCGGTTTTTACATCTATAATGGGGTTCTTAAATTCAAATTCGTACCAGTCTCTGTAACCTACAAATTTTGCAAGGGCGTCCCGTGTTGCTTTTTGAGGATAATATCGGGTAGGTGTTTTAGATTTTCCAAAGATTCTTTTAAGGGTGCTTTCGCTTAAATGAATGGATGTTTTACGTGATAACAGACCACTCAACCTTACATAGTCGCTGTTCGTCCAGTCAGGAATTGGCTTTTCGCCAATCTGCTCAGCTACTTTCTGGCAGCATATATCCAGCTGTTGAAAAAATATTGAATTTTCAGCTTGTTCAGAATGCCTGTTCATCTGGTGTAAATAGTTGTTTTATAGTTGGTTAGGTTGTCTAAAATATTGACCAATATTTTGGATATGGTATTGGTGGCTCATTCTGTAAAACGGGATATAAATTTACTAAACCAATCAAAACTAAATCAGATTGACAAATAACAATCTTTTTTAAAACTTAACCAAATATAAATGAAAAGAAAATTATTACTTCTGGCGATGTTTTTAGGCCTGCAATATGCAGCCGTCGCACAAACCAAAAAAGTATCGGGTAAGGTTATCGATGCCATCACAAAACAACCTCTGGCGGGTGTTAGTATTACTGTTTCAGACACCAAACAGGGAACAAGTACTAATGCGGAAGGCGCGTTTACCTTAAACGCCCCCTCCGACGCAAAAACCATCCTCTTAACTTTTGTCGGCTACCAGGACCAAATTGTTGAACTTACGGGTAAACCACTTCAAATTGGTCTGCTGGTTGATAATAAAGACCTCAACGAAGTTGTAGTAGTTGGTTATGGTACGCAAAGAAAAAAGGACCTGACTGGCGCAGTAACTTCAATAGGATCAAAGGATGTAGGCGGGCGACAAACCCTTCAGGTTTCTGAAGCCCTGCAAGGCAGTGTTGGCGGTGTTTCTGTAACCCGTAGCAGCAGTGCACCCGGCTCGGGATCCAGCATTTCCATCAGAGGGATTACCACCATTGGAACTAACAGTCCACTAATTATTGTAGACGGTGTGCCTGTAAGTAATATTGATAATGTAAACCCAAATGATGTAGAGAACATTACGGTGTTAAAAGACGCGGCCTCAGCTGCAATTTATGGATCAAGGGGAGCGGCAGGCGTAATCTTAGTAACAACTAAAAGAGCAAAAGAAGGGCAAAGCAGCCTGGAATATAACTACGAATACGGTGTGCAAAGGGCAACCGCATTACCTGAATATGCAGGCGTACAAGATTATATGCGCTATTTTAATGAGCAGGCTACTAACGATGGTGCCTCTACCGGGCCTTTTCCGCAAGCAAGTATCGATAAGTACCTAGAAAACAACCTGGCCGATCCGGACAAGTTTCCAAATACCAATTGGCAGGAAACGGTAATGACCAATAAATCGGCCCCACGCCAGCGTCATGACCTTGTATTTACCATGGGAACTGATAAAATTAAAACCAAAGCCTCTTTTGGATATTCAGATGCCGGAGCATTTTACGACAATCGTTCTTATAACAGATACCTGTTTCGCATCAATAACGACCTGCAGTTGAACAGCAAAATGAACATCAACTTAGATGTTGCCTATAAAAGAACAACCAACAAAGGCAATGGAAATGAATTAAATAACAGCTACAATCCCATTTATGAGGCACGTATAATGCCGCCAATTTATGATGATTTCTATTCCAACGGACTTTTAGCTTTTGGGAAAGATGGCAGAAATCCAATTGCTCAGATCAATGAGGGAGGATTTAGTAAAACCCTGGCAAATCAGATCAGCGGTCGCATTATGTTTAATTACAAACCCATTCAGGGACTTACCTTAACCATGCAGGTGGCACCAACTTTTGATCTGGATAAGGACAAGTATTTCTCTAAACAAATAAAGTTTACCAATGCCGATGGCAGCATAAGTACCATTGTGAACCAGCCTAAAACTATCCTGAGCGAAGGCAGAAACGAAGCCTTTAGTGTTAACGGGCAGTTGCTGGCTAACTATACCAGAGAGATCGCAAAAGATCATACCATTGATGTGCTTGTGGGTTATGAAGAAAACTACAGGTCACTTGAATCTTTGGGTGCTTCCAGAACTGGTTTTGCCCTTATTGATTTTCCTTATTTAAATGCCGGAAGTACAGAACTGAGAGATAACTCGGGCAGTGCAAATGAATCTGGATTACATTCTCTTTTCAGTCGCTTGCAATACAATTACAAAAATAAATATTATATCCAGGGAAATATCCGTTCAGACCGGTCTTCCCGATTTGCTGATAAATTCAGAAATGCAGTATACCCATCGGTTTCTGCGGGCTGGACAGTTACGGAAGAAAGTTTTATGAAAAATATGAACTGGCTTTCTTTCCTTAAGTTAAGGGGTTCGTGGGGGCGTGCAGGTAATGAGCGATTGTTAGACCGGAACAATAACCCCGCCTATTATCCTTACCAGGCAACCATAGATTTTACAAATGCGCTGTTTTATCAGAATGGAGTTGTTACCCCGTTAACAGGTGGCGGACAGCAAGTATATGCCGTAGAGAACATCAGCTGGGAAACCAGTCAGACCACAGATGTTGGGTTAGACGCAGCTTTTCTTGACAACCGGTTAACTGTTTCTGCTGATTACTATAAAAAGAAAACTTACGATATCCTGCTACCGCTTGATATTCCACTATACTTAGGATACGACAAGCCTAACCAAAATGCGGGGGTATTAAATGTTAAAGGCTGGGAACTGGAAATGGGCTGGAAAGATAAGATCGGGAATGTGAATTACGCTGTTGCAGCCAATGTTTCTGATGCAAAATCAAAAATCGGAGACCTGAAAGGGACAGAATTCAGAGGCGATCAGATTATCCGTAATGGCAGCGAATACAATGAATGGTTTGGGTATAAAGCCAATGGGATTTTCCAGACAGCGGCAGAAGTTGCCGGAGCACCGGTGTTAAATGCAAACACTAAAGCAGGAGATATCCGTTATCAGGATTTGAATAACGATGGAAAGATCACTACCGACGATAAGGTGCTATTGGGCGGAGCATTACCGCGCTATCAATATGGGGGAAATATAAGACTCGATTATGGAGGCTTTGATTTCGGTGCAGTGTTTCAGGGTGTTGGTAAAAAGTTAAGCCGTTTAAATGATGAAGTTACCCAGCCATTTGCCGAAGCATTTGGAAATGTACCAATTGAAATGGTAGGGAAATTCTGGAGCCCCAATAATACTGCAGAACAAAATCTTCAGGCCACTTATCCCAGATTATCACGTACCTCTACGTCGAACAACTATACCTTGTCAGATTTCTGGTTAATCGATGGCTCTTACTTTCGCGTAAAAAATCTTACGCTGGGGTATACCTTAAAGGAAAGCTGGATAAAAAAGGCAGGCATTCAATCGTTCCGTTTCTATATCTCAGCTAACGATCTGTTTTCGTCCAGTAAGTTTCCGAAATATCTGGATCCTGAAGCCGGGAACTATGCTTACCCAATTGTAACTACAATACTGGCCGGTGCAACCCTAAAATTTTAATCATGAAAAAGTTCTATTTAATTATCATCATATCTGTAGGTCTATCGGCCTGCAATAAGCTCGACCTCAACCCACTTTCTGAGGCATCGACCGGGAATTTTTATTCCAACCAAACTGAACTGGAACTGGCTGTTAATGACCTTTACCGACTGGTTTTCTGGGGCAATGACAACGAATTGTTTGGCGACAACGAATGGCACCGCGGGCAATTGACAAATGCAGTGATCGGCGGCACTATGAATGCCGACGATGCTGCGGTGCAAACTTATTGGCTGAACTGTTACAAAGCGATAGCAAGGGCAAATTCCTTTTTAGCCAATAAAGATAAAGCGGCGGGCAACACCACAACGGCCGTAATGTTGAGGCTGGAAGCAGAGATGCGCCTGATCAGGGCGAACCAATATGCTAAACTGGTGACCCATTTCGGTGATGTTCCGTTGCTGACCACTACTTTAACCCTGGAAGAATCTTATGGGATCACCAGAACCGGCAAAGATCAGGTACTTGATTTTGTGTTTAAAGAGCTTGATTTTGCAATAGCAAATTTGCCGGAAACTTATGCCCAGGCTGAGGTGAAAAGGTTAACCAAGGGAGCTGCATTGGCTATAAAAGCACGTACTGCTTTATATATGGGCAAATATGATGTGGCCCGGGATGCCGCAAAAGGAGTATTGGATTTAGGCGCTGCCAATGTATATAGCCTTAATGCCAGCTATTCCCAATTGTTTTTAAAATCGGGTGAAACCAGCAAGGAGCTTATTATTAGTATTCCAAGAGACCAGGCTCAGCAGGTTTTTAACGGGGCTGCTTATGTGCAGGACAATATCTCGAGGAATGCAGGCGGCTTTGGTGCTCAATTGCCAACACGGGACATTGTGGATGCTTATGAATGTACCGATGGTAAGCCCATTGACGAGTCGCCCTTATATGATCCTAAACAACCTTTCAAAAACCGTGATCCGCGTCTTACAGAAACAGTTGTTGAGTTCAACACCCAATGGCTCGGATACAATTATACCCCGCATCCCGATTCTTTAACTGTTTATAGTTCAAAACAGAATAAAAGCGTATCTAATAAAGATTCACGCGCGGTTGCAGCATTTGCAAGTTTTACAGGTTTTCTATGGAAAAAAGGCATTGATCAAACCTGGGCCGACCGACTTGCAGAGGATAACGATGCCATTATTATCAGGTATGCCGAGATGCTGCTCACTTATGCCGAAGCCAAGGTAGAACTGGGAGAAGCTGATGCTACTGTTTTAGATGCCATAAACCAGGTCAGGGCAAGAGCGTATGGTGTGACAGTTGCGCAAACCACATTGTACCCGGCTGTGACTACAACAGATCTAACCGAACTCAAAAAGATTGTACGAAGAGAAAGAAGGGTAGAATTTGTAAAAGAAGGGCTTCGCTATATGGACCTGATCCGATGGCATCTGGCCGAAAAGGCACTAACAAAACCGGTTATTGGCTTGCCGGATCCGGCAAATCAAAATCGATCAAAATGGCCTTTTCCGGGTGTTACCCCACTTGACGACGATGGTCTGGCCGATTATTCTGGTTTTGGATCTGATGCTAAGGTGCTTATTGAAAGGAAGTTTGATAAAAGCAGACAATACCTGTGGCCTATACCAGCTGTAGAAAGAAGGGTAAATCCTAACATCAGTCAAAACTTAAACTATTAATATAACACACACATAAATGAATATTAACCCTAATTTAAAAAGTTGTGCCGCCCTGGCGGCACTCCTTTTCTCCTTGAACACATTCGGTCAGAAGACAACAAAACCACTGCAGGTAAGTGGTGTATATCCACATTTAGCTACGTTTAATGAGGGCTGGCCAAAAACAGAAAAAAGCACCGTTGGATTTGGTGAGGGATTCGAAAATGGGATTGGAGCAATTACTCCCTGGGCAAATAAGCTATGGATGGTTACTTATTCCCCTCACACCCCTAACGGAAGTGCGGATAAGCTTTATAGCGTAGATGCAGATCTTAATGTGACCATACATCCCGAAAGTATTGGCGGTACTCCTGCAAACCGGATGATCCATAAAGAATCGAACCAGCTGATTACCAGTAGTTATTTTATTGATAAAAAAGGTAAGGTAAGAGTGATCCCCTTCTCCGTAATGCCCGGCCGGATGACTGCAACTGCAAGACACCTGACTGATCCGGCCAACAAGGTCTACTTCTATGATATGGAGGGTAAGGTATACGAGGTTGATGTACATAGTTTGGCTGTTAACAAACTATTTGAAAAACCTGTACCCGGCTGGCATGGTAAAGGTGCCTATACCGGACAAAATCTTTTTGTAGTTGCCAATAATGGCGAGGACGCAGTTTTCAAGCTGACTAAGGATATGCTAAAAGTTGGGGATGTGCCCCAGAATAAAGAAGAGATGGGTGTTTTGGCCAGCTGGGACGGTAAAACCTGGAAGATCATAGAGCGGAAACAATTTACTGATGTCACAGGGCCGGGAGGTATTTATGGTTCACCAGACGATAAAAGTCCGCTATGGGCAATAGGCTGGGATAAGCGTTCGGTAATTTTGAAATTGCTTGATGGCGGACAGTGGTATACCTATCGATTACCAAAAGCAGCGCGTACTTATGACCACAGGGGCGGGTGGTATACTGAATGGCCACGCATCAGGGAAGTTGGGAATGGAAAAATGCTGATGGACATGCATGGCATGATGTACGATTTCCCAAAAACCTTTTCCAGAAACAACAGTGGAGGCATTTCTCCTATAAGCACTCACTTACGTTATATTCCAGATTTTTGCAGCTGGAACAATCAGCTTGTAATTGCCACAGATGAAACTACGGTACTGCAAAACCCAATGGCAGGTCGTTCTCAATCTAACCTGTGGTTTGGGCAATGGAGCGATTTAAAAACATGGGGCGGTGCAACAGGCTGGGGTGGTCCATGGGATAACGATGCAGTAAAAGCAAACACGCCTTCGGATGCCTTCCTGATTCATAATTTCAATAAAAAAGTGCTGCATTTGACCCAGACGTCTGGCGGGGAAGTAAGCTTTACGATACAGGTTGATAAAACAGGGAATAACAAATGGGCAGACTATAAGGTGATTAAGGTTGCAAAAAATGGTTATGAGAATTTTATTTTTCCGGCAGATTTTAAAGCTACCTGGATAAGGTTTAAAACTGACAAGGATTGTACTGCTTCTGCTTTCTTCCATTTTACAGGAACGATGCACGAAAAGCAAGATCCTATGTTTAATACCTTAAGCGATATTACCGACAAAGATGCGGTTAGCACTGCGGTTATTCGCCCTGCAAACTTCAACAAAAACCTGCAGGTATTGTCGACCAGCAATGGCAAAAGTCAGTATGCAGAAGTCAACGAAAAATTGACTTTTTCTGCAGGAGCGGTAGATAGTACCTCCCAAATGAAACGTTTGTTGTCGTTAAGTAAAACCTATTCTGTTGATGAGGCATCGGTTATTATAAAAGATAAAACGGGGACTTTCCGTTTGCCGAAAACATCGGATGCTTATGAGCATTTTCCTTATCGCGACCGTCGCGAAGTTGAATCGGAGCGTTTCATGCTGAACATACAAGGAACCTTTTACGAGGTAGGACGCGAGGCCGGATTTATAGCGCTTCGTCCCGTTACCACACACCATAAAAAGATCGTAGATTTTTGTACCTGGAGAGGATTATTGGTGCTAAGTGGAACCAAACCAGGGGCAAAGGCCGATGGCCATTACTTTGCTAATGAAAAAAAGACCGATGGACTTTGGTTCGGGGGAATTGATGACCTATGGAAAATGGGAAAACCTACCGGGCATGGAGGCGTTTGGAAGAATGCTGCGGTTAAGTCGGGCACACCATCGCTGCCATTTCTTATGACGGGGTATGATAAGAAGAAGGTTTCCTTAAGTGCTGATAAGGATGTGAAGATCACGTTAGAGGTAGATTTTGACCTTTCCGGCTTTCACACCTATAAAACTTTTACGGTACCTGCCGGTAAAACCATCAACTATGAATTCCCGCAAGGATTTAGTGCACATTGGATAAGGGCAATTTCAGATAAAGGCTGTACTGCAACAGTTGAGTTTACCTATCAATAAACAAAATGGATGTAACTAAAGAAAAAACGGCAACACAGTATCTCCTGAGTGCGCCCGTAATTGTAGCTGCACTTGGGTATTTTGTAGATATTTATGACTTGCTGCTTTTTGGTATTGTGCGTATACCCAGCCTTACAGAGCTTGGGCTGAATGAAGCAGAACGCTCTGTTCAGGGGGCGAGTATTTTAAACTGGCAGATGAGTGGTTTACTGATCGGGGGAATACTCTGGGGTGTTCTTGGCGATAAGAAAGGGCGTTTGTCGGTTTTATTCGGTTCCATCATTACTTATTCTATAGCCAATTTTGCCTGCGGATTTGTACACGATGTGAGCATTTACAAGCTATTCCGTTTTGTAGCCGGGGTAGGATTGGCAGGAGAGCTGGGAGCAGGCATTACGCTTGTTTCAGAAAGTTTGCCTAAAAGGCTGAGGGCTATTGGTGCTTCGGTAGTGGCAGGAGTAGGACTTCTTGGTGCTGTTGCTGCTTATTTTACGGTAGAACTCTTTAGCTGGCGATATGCCTATTTCACCGGTGGTGGATTAGGCATATTGCTTTTGTTTCTGCGGATTGGCGTTTTTGAATCGGGCATGTTTAAATCTATGCAGGACTTTGATGAACTTAAACGAGGTTCACTGCTTTCCTTTTTTACAGATAAGAGCAGGCTTAAGCTCTATTTGAAATGTATAGGCATTGGATTGCCTACCTGGTATGTGATCGGTATTCTGGCCACATTTAGTAACGAATTTGGTAAGGCATTGCATATTGCAGAAAACGTAAAACCCGGTTTGGCAGTCATGTGGTGCTATGTAGGACTGGCATCGGGCGATTTGCTGAGCGGCGTAATCAGTTATTATCTGGAATCGAGGCGCAAAGCGGTGGGGTTGTTCATGCTATTTACCTTAATCGGAAGTATTATTTATCTATATGCGGGTATAAGCAGCGCCACAGGCATATATATGATGCTCTTGTGGCTGGGATTTGGTATTGGTTACTGGGCCATGTTTGTAACCATTGGTGCAGAGCAATTCGGTACCAATATAAGGGCAACTGCTGCTACTACCATCCCCAATATGGTAAGAGGAACAGTGGTAGGGATGACCACCTTGTACGGCTTTTTGAAGCCAACGGTATTAGAGCTTCACGCTGCGGCAATCGTTGGTTTCATCTGTTTTGCAATCGGATTTTACTCCATTATTACCATTCCCGAGACTCACGACAGAGATCTTGATTTTGTAGAGCCAGAGTAAAATCCGGCCTACATGCCTTCTAAGGCCTTGTAATCCAATCATTAAAAATATTTTGTGAATTAATTTGGAAATGTAAATACTATATCTACATTTGTACCGTACTACATAAGTATTACAGTGCTATTTTACTCACAACGCTATGATCGAATTAACAAACCTTAGTTTCGGATACAGGAAAAAAGAACTTCTGTTCTGGAATCTGAACCTTAATCTGGAGACTGGCCATATTTATGGCTTGTTAGGGAAAAATGGGGCAGGTAAATCAACCTTACTTAAAAACATTGCAGGTCTGGTATTCCCAACTGAGGGTACCTGCAAGGTTAATGGCCTTAGTGCTGCCAAGCGACTTCCTTCTTTTTTACAGGAATTGTTTTTTATTCCTGAAGAGATGGAGCTGCCATCGCTTTCGGGGAACGAATATGTTCGCCGTACTGCTCATTTTTATCCAAAATTTGATCATGCACAATTCTATAAAGTGCTTGCTGAATTTAATGTGAATCCTGATGATAATTTAAACCAATTATCTTTTGGTCAGCAGAAAAAAGTAATGATCACTTTTGGTCTGGCTACAAACACCTCATTGCTGATTATGGACGAGCCTACAAACGGGCTTGATATTCCATCAAAAGTCCAGTTCAGAAGAATCATGGCTTCTTCGATTACAGAAGATCGCTGTATGATCATATCTACCCACCAGGTAAGGGATCTGGACAGTCTGATCGATACCTTGCTTGTCCTTCACAAAAAAGAAATTGTGCTGAACAAGAGCCTGGATGATATTGGCGACCGCTTGCTTTTTACAACTTCGGGTAATGCCAATAAAGAGGGGATATTATATACAGCGTCTAACGCTATCGGTAATAATACCATTAGCATCAACAATCAGCAACACAACAATAAGGTTGATATGGAGCTGCTATTTAATGCGATAATTGATGATCACACTGCTGTAATTGAGTCCTTAAAATAAAGCTATCATGAACGAAACTTTCAACTTTACCCGCTTTCTTAACTTGTTTAAGAAACACACCGCGGAACAATACAAAACGTATTTAATGTCGACAGGTGTATTAATTGGGGTGCTAATCTTAGTCCTGGGTTTTATAAACTATAGCACCCATGGGCATATGGGGCCTGTTATACAAGGAGCCATGTTTGTAAATTTCCTGTTTTTTTCAGGAACTATTTTTACCAGCCTGATCTTCACCGATCTGGGTGACAGAAAGAAATCAATTCCGGCGTTATCACTGCCGGCTTCTCATTTCGAAAAATATCTGGTTGCCTGGTTGTACTCATTTGTGATATTTCAAGTGGTTTTTCTGGGATGTTTTTATGCTATTGATTACCTGGTGATCAGTATCGGGAATGCAAACTCGCCAGACAAAATGGAGGTTATAAATGTATTTTCTACTGATAGGAAAGTCTGGGTATCCTTTTTAGTATTCGCTATTTTACATTCCATCTGTTTTTTTGGTGCAGTATTTTTTGAGAAGCTCCATTTTATAAAAACGGTATTTAGTTTTTTCATTTTTATTGCGGTGTTGTGCCTTTTAAACCCGGTTTTACTTCATACTATATTTCAGGAGGAGATTGATAACGGGATTCCTTTTAACATGGTCGGCCTGGTCATCAATAAAGAATATATATATATTGAGCCAACACAAACAAGCTATACTATTGCAGCAACAATAGCCATTTTGATTTCGGTAATCCTTTGGATAAGTACCTATTTCAGGCTAAAAGAAAAACAAGTGTAAGATGGAATTTAGAGAGAATGAAGCGATATACATGCAGATTGCAGGTTATGTAACTGAAAATATCATGTTGGAAAAATGGTTGCCGGAAGAAAAACTGCCGTCGGTACGTGAACTGGCTGCCGACTTGCAGGTGAACCCGCTAACTGTGGTAAGGGCATATGAGTTTCTGCAAGGCAAAGAGGTAATAGCCAACAAAAGGGGTATAGGTTTCTTTATTGCTGCGGATGCAGTACAGAAAGTAAAGAACTACAGCAAGGAGCGCTTTCTGGGGCAGGAGCTACCGGAGTTATTCAAAAGCATGTATCTGCTTGGCATTAGCGTAGAAGATATTGCAGAGCGATTTGAGATTTTTAAAGCACAAAACTACCAAACTAAATAGTTATGAAAACCAGCACAATGTTTATACTAGCAGCAGTGGTTGCCACATTTATTGGCCTTACCGCCTATAATTTTAGCCTTAAGGCATCCTTTTTAAAAGGAGACTATAAAAACCCGTTTAATGGTTTAACGTTTAGTTCTGTTAAAGACGTAAACGAAGTCGAACTGCAGTCGGCCAATAGAATTACCATCCGTATTGAGAAGGGTAAAACCCCGGGCCTGTGGTTAAGAGACAGACTTAAAGGAAACCTGGTATGGACAAAAAACGGAAATACCCTAAAAATTGACCTGACAAAGGCCGCAAAAGACGAAGGGTTTCAGATCTGGGACAATGAATTGATCCTGATCATGCCGAGTACTGTTAAGCTAACCAGTCGCGCCTATCACAGAAATAAAGAAGAAGAAAAAAGAGCACATATTTCGGGTAATATTAATATTTCGGGTTTCGAGCAAGATTCCATGCAACTGGATCTGGGTAAATATACCAGCGCATTTTTAGACAAATTAAAGGTAGGAACATTAAATGCGGTGATAGGCAATAAGGACAAGGGGAATGCCAGTCTGGTTATTTCTTCGGCGAATCAGATTGGTGCGGCAGCTTTTGAGATTCCGGGTGAGGGAAGTCTTGATCTGATGGATCCTAACATTACTAAAACACATTATAGCATTTCCGATAAGGCAACAGTTTCTTTAAACGGCAAAGCCTTACAGGCTATTAAAACAGAATAAGTGTTGATGCCATAATAATATTACCATAATCCGGAAACGGTAGCCATCATATTTTCAGATAATTTAATAAATTAACAGAAAATATTTTCTGTATGACTATTAGTAAAAAGCATCTTTTAGGATTGCTGACTGTTTCCGGATTACTTCTGGCTTATAAAAGCGATAAAATTGGCTCAGCAGGCGCTTCTTATTATGCGCCACTAACCGGGTATGCTGATACCATTGGTAAGTACAGAGACTGGAAAGTTACCGGAGGCAATGGTGAAAACATAAAATATTCGAAGCTTAAACAGATTAATACCGGTAATGTAAGCCAGCTAAAGGTTGCATGGGTATATCATTCGGAGCAAAATGACAATACCAAATTCGGCTCCATTCAGTGCAATCCCATCATCGTTAATAACGTACTATACGGAGTATCTCCAAAATTAAAGCTGTTTGCAATAGATGCAGCTACTGGAAAAGAAAAATGGAATTTCGATCCGGCCGATTCTACCATAAATAAAACATGGCACCGCAATAGTGTAAACATGAACAGGGGCGTGGCCTATTGGCAGGAAGGGGCCGATAAGCGAATCATTTATACTGTTGGCCCAATTGCCTTTGCCGTAAATGCGGTTAACGGTAAACTGATCTCAGGTTTTGGTAAAGACGGCGGGATAGACCTGAGGAAGGGACTTGGCAGAGAAGAGAGTAAGGTTTTTGTAGCGCCTACTTCTCCTGTTATGGTTTATAAAAACCTGTTCTTTTTAAGCGGTTATGTAGGAGAGGAAACGCCCGGATACATCCGCGCATTTGATGTGAAAACAGGAAAGCAGAAGTGGGTGTTCCATACCATTCCTATGCCCGGCGAGCCCGGATATGAAACCTGGGAAGATAAAACGGCTTACAAACGAATGGGCTCAACCAACAGCTGGTCGGGCTTTAGTCTGGATGAAAAGAGAGGGATTCTGTTTGCCGGAACGGGTAATCCCAGCAATGATTTTTACGGGGGTGACCGACTGGGTAAAGGTTTGTATGCCAATTGTGTACTGGCTTTAGATGCCCTTACCGGAAAATTGAAGTGGCATTTTCAAACTGTACACCACGATGTATGGGATATGGATATTTCCAGTCCGCCAATATTGACTACAATAACCCGTCAGGGTAAAAAGATAGATGCCGTAGCTCAAACTACTAAAACAGGGCTTATTTTTGTTTTTGAAAGGGCTACAGGCAAGCCACTTTTTCCTATTGTGGAAAAGAAGATGATCACAAATACGCCAATTATTGGTGAGAAACTCTGGCCAACCCAGCCATTTCCTGTTTTACCTAAACCTTTTGCAAGACAGATTTTAACAGAGAATGATCTGAATACTTTAGTTAGTGATTCCTCTCATCAGGACATTAAAAAACGCTTTAAAACTTACCGTTCGCAGGGAATATATACCCCGCCAACCAAAGAAGGAACGATTATTTTTCCGGGGTATGATGGTGGAGGTGAGTGGGGAGGCCCGGCCTTTGACCCAGAATCAAATATCCTGTACGTAAATGCCAATGAAATGGCCTGGGTATTGAACCTTGTGGAGAATGAACCACCTGTAACTACAGCGCAAACGAATCTGGAAGCTGGAGCAGCCCTATACAACAAACACTGTATGGTTTGCCATGGCCCGGAACGTTTGGGAGCTGGCGATTATCCATCAATAGTGGGTGTAGAAAAGAAATATAACCTTACCCAGTTCACCGAACTGTTATCTACTGGCAGGAGAATGATGCCGGGATTTAATCACCTCAGCAAAGAAGAAAAAAATGCAATAGGGTCTTTTATTCTTGATCTTAAAGCTGAACAGGCTAAGCCATATACCGGAAAATCGGAGGCCAAAACGGCAAAGGCAGCAAAACCTTCTTATGGATCTACAGGATATAACAAGTTCCTGACTAAGGAAGGTTATCCGGCGATCAGTCCTCCCTGGGGTACTTTAAATGCCATCAACCTGAATACCGGAAAGTATGTGTGGAAGGTTCCTTTCGGAGAATTTGAAGAGCTGAAAAAGAAAGGTGTGCCTACTACGGGAAGAGAGAATTACGGAGGTCCCGTGGTTACGGCAGGCGGACTTATTTTTATTGGTGCCACGGCCGACGGTAAATTCAGGGCAATAGATAAAAAGACGGGTAAAATACTTTTCGAAACAGACTTGCCTGCACCGGGTGTAGCCACACCGGCAGTGTATGAAGCTGATGGTAAGCAATATGTGGTTATTGCCTGCGGAGGATCGAAATGGGGAGGTAAGTCTAGCGATGCTTATGTGGCGTTTACACTTTAGTAAGTAAATGTTAACCTACTGTTAAATATTTTATATAGCTTTACTGTAAGGGATTAAAATATTTATGGACGCTTACAGTAACTTTTCCGATCTGGAACTGACTGTTTCATTGAAACAGGGGGATGAACGTGCGTTCAGACAGGTATTCGATCTGCATTTCAGTAAGCTATATGTTTTCTGTTTTAGGTTCTTAAAAAACAGGGAAAGGGCTGAAGAGATTGTTCACGATGCTTTGCTGAATGTTTGGGTTAACCGCGACAGGTTAAATGAAGACCTTTCGGTGCTGCCTTATCTGTATACCATTACCAGAAGGCTGGCTTTAAATGCACTAAGGGATCTGGCTACCTCGCAAAGGGCTATTGACAGGCTTTGGGCTGATATGGAAAAAGCGAGCAATGAAACGGAAGAGGCTGTGCTGTTGAGCGACCTGAGGCAGTTTACGGAAAGCGCATTGGTGCATTTGCCGCCACAGCAGCAGCTGATCTTTAGAATGAGCAGGTACCAGGGGCTTAGCTATGATGAGATTGCAGAGCAGTTGAACTTGTCGAGGAATACGGTGAAGAACCATCTGGTTGCAGCGCTGAAGACTTTGCGTACGCATTTTAACCAGTCGGATGTGGCTTATTTTATATTGCTTTCTACTACATTGATGGGAGTGAGGTAAAACTGTCGTCGGGATGACGAAGAAGAATGAGGAATGATGAGATTGGTTAAAAAGCAATGCTAAACCTGTGCATGTTATTTTCATACTGATAAGTAACCTGCCATTTGTTGATGTTGCAGATCTGCTTTACAATTGAAAGTCCGAGTCCGTTGCCTTTGTACCCGGCAGTTCCTTTGCCAAATCTGGTAAATAATTTAGATTCGGGGAAAGAAAGTGGTTCTCCTTCATTGCTGATCGTCAGCGATTGTTCATTAAGGTTAAAAACTATTTTTGCACCGGGAGTTGTGTAAGAGAGGGCATTGGTCAGCAAATTGGAAATCAAGACTTCCATCAGGAATTGGCTTGCATATACGACCTTAGGGGCCATATGCTGTTCCACATATAAATTTTTATGCTGAAACAGGTCTTCCATTAAATCAAAGTTGCGTTTCAAAACATCTTCCATTGATACCCATTGCACGTCTGTAAATGCATTATTTTCCAGCTTGGCCAATAATAGCAATCCCTTGTTTACTTTACTAAGGCGTATTGTTGCTTCTTTTGCATCATTAAGTAACCGGGCGATATCTCCTGTTAATGGCTTCTGACTGATACTTTCCAGCCTCGTTTTTAATATGCTGAGAGGGGTTTGAATTTCATGGGAAGCATTCTCAGTAAATTCCTTTAATGCGGTATATTCCCTTTTTCCCCTGGCCGCTAAATCAATAAGCACATTGTTCATTTCCTTAAATTCAGTAACGTCGGTAAGCGTTAGCTGTAATTCTTCTTTTGAACTCACAGAGTACCCCTTCATCCGCTTCAGGTTTATTAAAAATGGCTTCCAGATTCTGCGGCTAATGAAATAGTTAACCAAGGTGCCTAGTACGATTAAGAGGGCAGCTATGGACAGAAAAATGTAGATGATGGTTTTGGAATAATTGTCCCAGCCAATATAAGTAGTCATCACCCTGATGCGGTAAGGCTGACCATTGATCTTTTTGCTCTCTGAGAAGTAATAATACCCTTCCGTTACTTTTTGGAGCCGGTCATAAATTACGGTGTCTTTAAAAACTTTAGGCAGTTTCATCAGGCTTTCATCACCCTTAGTGATGGTTACCAATGGAAAGGCTACTGTTCGCCCCATGTGGATTTCTTCGGCCACCATGTCCGTCTGTAATTCCAGCTGCTCTTCTATTTCTTTAGATATTTCATTCCTTAGAAAAAGGAACAACATACATCCGGTAATGCCCAACACCACGGCACTAAGCCAAAAGTGGTAATAACTAATTTTTGACAGGAGTCTCACTAGTAGGTAAACTTATAGCCCATTCCATATACTGTTTTGATGTAGTCTTTGCCCGAAATATTGCAGAGTTTTTTTCTCAGATTCTTCATGTGTACATATACTGTGTCGAAATTATCACTCTGGTCGAAATGATCGCCCCAGAGGTGTTCAACTATTGATGCTTTACTAACCACACGGTTCTTATTGATGACAAAATAAATGAGCATGTCGTATTCTTTTCTGGTAAGGCTTACCTCGCTGTCTTTGAAAAAGAATGATTTAGAGGAGGGGTGCATGGTAAAATCATCGAATGTGATTTGTTCGGCGCCTTTTAATGTTTTTCTGCGGTATATGGCATTCACTCGAGCGTTCAGTTCTTCGAGATAAAAAGGTTTTGTGAGGTAATCGTCGGCTCCGAGGTTTAGCCCATTTAGTTTGTCCTGAAGCGAATCTTTTGCCGAAAGAATAAGGATTCCGGTTTCGAGGTGACTTTTTCTAATGTCTTCGATTAGGTCTATTCCGCTTCCATCGGGCAGGGTTATGTCGAGCACCACCACATCATACATGTAGTCCCTTAGTTTCTGCTCTGCCTGGCCAAAAGTTACAGCCTGTTCGCATATGCAATCGAGTGAGCTGAAATAGGTTTCCATTTCTTCCAATAGCACTGGTTCATCTTCTACAAACAACACCTTCATAAATATTTTTCAAATTAATTTTGATTTTTTAAGACTCTTTAGAAATTCTTTAGAATTGGCTTTAATATTTGCAGCAAGATTAACACTTATTTAGACTTAATACAAACAATATAGTAATAAATTATATAATCAAATAGAAAAATGAAAATTCAATACTTTAAGAGTTCAGTATTTATTGCCCTAGCAGTTGCGGGTCTTACTTCATGTAAGAAAGATAAGGTTCAGGATGACGTCATTCCTCCTTATGAAGTGCCAACAACTTATAATTTCGCCGGAGCAAATTACACTGCCTCATCTCAAAGGGTGAAAATGGCATTAGAGTTAAACTCTTACCTTGGAACTGCATTAAATGCTACCATTACTTCAACAAAAGCAAATGATTATTTTAACAATACTAATAATCCATTTACCACTGATGCAACTCTAAACGCATCTGGTGTTAAACTGGCTGACAAAACTGCTGATGCTGCAACTTTCACAGAATTCTTTGTGCAGCAAGCTGCAAACAGTACTAAAAATGGTGTTGAAGCTACAAACGGTACTGCAGGTTATGTAATTAAAGGTACTTCAAAAAGATTGGTAAGTGCAACCGGTTTAGAGTACAATCAGGCGGTGGCTAAAGGTATGATGGGTGCTTTATTCTTTAAAGAGGCCATTAATATCCTTAACAGTGTACCTGATGCTAATAATGTTACTGTAACTAATGGTACAACTGCGATGCAACGCAGCTGGGATGAAGCCTTTGGTTATTTAGGCGTGCCTGTTGATTACAATCCGGACAAAACCTATGCTAACACTGATGCAATCAGACCATTATTATGGGGTGGTTACCTTGCTGAGCGTGGTAAAGGAATTGAAGCAGGTAAAGTAATTTTTAATGCTTTCTTAAAAGGCCGTGCTGCAATTGGAGCAAAAGATTATGTAGTTGTAAAAGAGCAGATCACTATTATCCAGGCTAAATGGGAGCAATTGGTTGCTGCTGCAGCGCTTGCTTACACTACAATACCTACTAATTCAGTAAGTGTTGGTGACCTGCCGACTCAGCTCCATGCTTTATCTGAAGGTTTTGGATTTATTTCATGCTTCAAATATCGCCCTGCAAACAGTAAATTAACTGAAGCAAACTACCAGAAGCTTAAGGCAACTATCGGTACTAATTTCTATACTTTAATCAATGAGGCTAATTTTACCAAATTGGTTGAGGCGCAAAATATATTGAAAACAACCTACGGTTTAAACTAAACAGCAGTTTTGTTTTACTAAAGCTCCTGGCACTTTTGCGCCAGGAGCTTTCATTGTTAATACATTAAGTTAAAGAATATGAATATCAATCGAATCAAATACGGCATGGGGGCCACGATACTGGCACTTACAGTTTTCATCATTGCATGCTCCAAAAAATCGGGCACAGACAATGGCCCAAAAGCAGATGGTTTTGATAAAGCCGGTATGCTAACGAACTATGCTGACAATTTGATCATTCCCGCATATATGGGGCTGCAGGACCAGATTACTCAGCTGGAAACCGCTGCAAATACGTTTCTTACTACTCCGAATGCGGGTAACCAACAAACTTTAAAAACTGCATTTAAGACAGCATACCTGCAATATGAGCAGGTATCAGTGAATCAGTTTGGCCCTTCAGAGCGGGTTTTACTTAATAATTTTCTGAATACTTTTCCTGCAGATAACGCGGTAATTGACGGAAACATTACCCGTGGAACTTACGACCTGACGCAAAATTCCACCATCGATCAGCAGGGTTTCCCTTCGCTTGATTATGTGTTGTTTGCCCAGGATGCATTGGCCAAATTCAGTGGTAGCAGTGCTGCTAACCGTAAAAAATATGTACAGGATCTGCTTGGGCGAATGAAAACGCTTACAAGTGGTGTAGTCACTACCTGGAAAAATACATACAGGGCAGAATTTGTACAAAATACGCGTTCGGATGCCGGTAGTCCTATTGCTTTTTTGATCAACCAGTTCGCCTTTGAAATGGATCAGATGAAGGGACCCCGTATTGGATGGCCTTTTGGTAAACAGTCGGGAGGAGTTCAATATCCGGATAAAACAGAAGGTTATCACGCCGGGATATCGGTTTCACTGGCGGTAGCAAACTTAACCAACCTTAAAAAGATGTTTAGCGGAAATAACAGTGGTAAGGGGATGTCTGATTACCTGGTGGCTTTAAATAAGAAACCATTAAGTGATGATGTGCTTAAACAGTTTGATTTGGCTATTGCAAAATTGAATGCCGTATCTGATCCGTTCTCAACTGCTTTGGTCAATCAGAAAACAGAAATCGAAGCGGCCTACCGTGAAATACAGATACTATTGACACTGATCAAGACAGACGTAGCTTCGGCAACAGGCGTGCGTATTACCTACCAGGATACGGATGGTGATTAATCATCATCTTCAAAAGCCTGTACCTATTGCACCACTGGTTATTTTCAGGGTGCTTTTTGGGTTAATGATGTTTGCCGGAATTATGCGTTTCTGGCTCAATGGCTGGATAATGGATTTGTATGTCACGCCCCGGTTTTACTTTAGTTACTGGGGATTTGAGTGGGTGCATCCACTTGGAGATACAGGGATGCACCTGCTTTTTTTGCTGGCTGGAGTTTCGGCTCTGGGAATGGCGGCAGGCTTTCTCTATCGCATTACAGCGGTGGCCTTTTTCCTGAGCTTTACCTATATTGAGTTGATTGATGCGACCAATTATCTCAATCACTATTACTTTATTAGTCTGGTTGGATTTTTAATGATCTGGCTGCCTGCAAACCGGTATTTTTCCATTGATGTAAAAATATGGCCTGATTTAAAGCGTGATATGGTCCCGTTATGGACCATTGGTATCATCCGTTTGCAAATTGCGGTAGTTTACTTTTTTGCAGGGCTTGCCAAACTCAGTCTTGACTGGCTGCTGGAGGCTACCCCCATGAAAATCTGGCTGCCTGCCAAAAGCCATTTGCCGCTCATCGGCGGCCTGATGTACAAAAGCTGGGTCGCTTACTTGTTCAGCTGGTTTGGTGCGGTATACGATCTTTTTATCGCTTTCTTTTTAATTAGCCGGAAGACGCGTCCCATCGCCTATGTTTTTGTGATCGGCTTCCATTTGGCTACTGCTTTGTTCTTTCCGGGCATAGGGATGTTCCCTTATGTGATGATCATCTGTAGCTTTATTTTCTTCAGCTCTTCCGCTCAGCAAAAATTACTGAATCGGATTAAAGACCCGGGGAAATCTAATTCCAACAATAGCTTTTATCAGTTGCCTGTGCGCGTAAACATGATGTTTATGTGGGCTTTAGGCCTCTATTTTTGTGTTCAATTAGTTGTTCCCTTACGGTTTTTAGCTTATCCTGGCCAGTTGTTCTGGTATGAGGAAGGGTATCGTTTTTCGTGGCGTGTAATGCTGATGGAAAAATCGGGCAATACTTTTTTTTATGTTAAAGAACCCTCTACCGGAAAAACTTATGAAGTCAATAACAATGAATTTCTTACCCCTTTACAAGATAAGATGATGAGTACCCAACCGGATCTGATCTTACGTTATGCGCATTACCTGGCATCGGTATATGAGCAGCGAGGACTTAAAGATCCGGCCGTTTATGCAGAATCTTATGTGGCACTGAACGGAGCACGTTCACGCCCATTTACTAACCCCACTATTGATCTATCCAGGCAAGCACTTAGCTGGCGCCATTATACCTGGATATTACCCCCCCGTTAAAAATGAAAAATAACACCTTTGGTAAAATATTTCTTGTTCTACTACTAAATCTTTGCTTTTTTAATGCATTCGCGCAAAGCTATACCATCAGTGGTCACGTTCAGTTCAATGATCAAGCTGCCGGTGGGGCCACTGTGAGTCTTGTTCCCGGAGGTTTGAAGGCTGCTTGTGATGAACAGGGTAATTTTGAGTTTAAAACATTGGCAACCGGAGAATATGAGCTGCGCATCCGCTTTCTGGGTGCAAAGAACTACAATAAAAAGATTAGTGTAAATGGCAATGTTACCCTTGACATTGTTTTAACAGATGCAGATACCAGACAACTGGATGAAGTGAACGTACAGGATCGTGCTGAGCGAATGGCATCCGGCAATTTAAGGCAGGTTGAAGGGACTGCTATTTATGCCGGCAAAAAAACGGAAGTAGTTAACGTTGGCAGCTTGAATGCGAATCTGGCAACCAACAACACCCGCCAGATCTATAGCCGCGTGGCGGGGATCAATATTATTGAGTACGACGGAGGCGGTCTGCAACTTGGTATAGGCGGACGCGGATTAAATCCAAGTCGTGTATCGAATTTTAACACACGCCAAAATGGGTATGATATTAGCGCTGATGCATTAGGCTATCCGGAAAGTTATTATACGCCACCGGCTGAAGCACTGGATAGGATAGAGATTATACGAGGTGCAGCCAGTCTGCAGTACGGGACGCAATTTGGTGGTCTGATAAATTTCCAGCTAAAAAAAGGCCCTGCAGATAAACCGATGGAAGTTACCAGTCGTCAGACCGCAGGTTCCTATGGATTTTTTAATTCCTTTAACAGTATTGGCGGCACGGTAAAAAAGCTGAATTATTATGCTTACTACCAATATAAGCGCGGTGATGGCTGGCGTCCAAACAGTGGTTTTAACCAAAATGGAGCATATCTGCATCTCGATTATCAGTTTACACCAAAACTGAAAGTAACGGGCGAGTATACTTACATGCATTATCTGGCGCAGTTGCCTGGCGGCTTAACTGATGATGAGTTTGAAGCCGACCCAAGTCAATCTAACCGTGCCAGAAACTGGTTTAAGGTAGATTGGAATTTGGCTAGCGTTACTCTTGATTATGAATTCAATGACCATACTAAAATTAACTGGCGTAGTTATTATCTACATGGTAGCAGGCAGGCACTGGGTATATTAAGTTATATCAACAGGCCAGACCCGGGTGGTCAACGTGATTTACTTGATGATACCTTTAAGAATTATGGCTCGGAGATACGTTTACTGCATCAGTATAAATTAGTAAACAATCAGCCCAGTACCTTTTTGGGGGGTGTTAGGGTTTATAAGGGACTGACCCTGCGTAATCAGGGGAATGCGGATGATGGCAGCGGCCCAACGTTTAAATACAGAGGGGACTTCCCGAGTGGTTCGGGGTATGAGTTTCCGGGAACAAATGTGGCGGTGTTTACAGAGAATATATTCCAGCTGACTGAAAAATGGAGCGTTACTCCGGGTGCGAGGTTCGAGTTTATTTCTACTAAAGCAGATGGGTATTATGCTACTAAATCAAGTCCTTACGATGACTTTTATTACATCCAGAATTTCGAGAAGAAAACAAATAACCGGGCGTTCGTATTTTTCGGTTTGGGGACTTCTTATAAGCCGGTGCAGGGCATTGAGCTTTATGCCAATGCTTCGCAAAACTATCGCAGTGTAAATTTTAACGACATCAGGGTGGTCAATCCTAATGCCCGCGTCGATTCTACGTTGTCGGATGAAAAAGGATATACCATTGACGGTGGTATAAGGGGGAATGTAAACTCATGGATGCGTTATGACCTGAGTTTGTTTTATCTGAAATACAACAAACGCATTGGTTCAGTAAATACAAAAAGCGCTGATAATCTGGAAAACTATCGTCTTAGGAAAAACATAGGAGATAGTCGTAATATAGGTTTTGAGAGTTTAATAGAAGGCGATTTGTTGAAGGCTTTCAGTAAAGGAACAAGTAAATACAAACTCAGCGTTTATACCAATTTTGCATTGATAGATGCGAGATATATCACCAGTTTAGACCCATCGGTGCGAAAGGATAATCTGGTTGAATTTGTTCCGCCTATTTTATTTCGAACAGGTATTTCTTTTGGGAATAAACTTTTTGATGTTGCTTACCAGTTTTCACATGTTGGTAAACAGTATTCTGATGCGACCAATGCTGAAAAATCGGACAGGGCAATTGATGGGGTAGTACCTGCTTATCAGGTAATGGATCTGAGTGCAACCTACAGATGGAAGTTGTTTACCTTATCTGGAAGTATCAATAATCTGATGGATGAGAAGTATTTTACCCGTAGGGCAGATGGTTATCCGGGGCCGGGTATTTTGCCGTCTGATAACAGGACGTTTTATTTGACGCTGCAGGTTAAGTTGTAAAGAGGGGGTGTAGAGTGGCCGCCATCGTCATCTCGACGATAGGAGAGATGACAGGAAGAATGACGAAGTGTAAATACAACTTATAGAGTGTTGGCCATCGCTATTTTTTTATTGATATTATTAAAATACGCTGTATAATGCAAAAGTGCCGGATCAATCCAACTGATTATATCATGAATGTTATTCATTGCTTGTGTTGCAGGACTAAAATCTATTGTTGTGCCATTAAAGCAAATGGGCTCGTTATGATAAATCCTGTTCCTAAACTCCCTTATTTTTTTAAGAGTATCTGAAATTTGGCTCCTGTTGATATAACTTGGCTTATGGGGGAAAGCCTGAATGGGTGCGCCTGCCATTAATCTGTAATTGTGATTGTCGAAAAGTGCAGACCAAAATCCAAAAGTCTGTTCCGAAACAATACGTCCGGAAGTAATCGTCAATCTACGTTGTAACAATTTGTTTTGTGCTGTGACCACACAGTTCTTTAAATAAAACCTGGAGCCCATTAAAGATCCATGATTCATAAAACCTACAGTCTGAGTCTGCAACCAGTCTGCATCCCCGTAATAAGAAGCAATGTGATTGTTCAAGGCATTACGCAGAAATATTTCAAATAAATTTAACAAAGGATAAAATGCCTGAGCTACTCTGAGGTTGATTTTATAGAGCTTTTGTGCCTTATTCTTAGAACCACCGCAGGCACGCAAAAAACGGCTTAGTCGAGCTTGAGAAACATAATATTCCAATTTTGAGTATTCCAATTTTATTGCTTTTATTTAATTTTTTATTTGTTTATCTTTGTGACGTTATGCTTAGTCAAGCCTCTTCCTGCAAGGAACGTAACTAAGTAAAAGTTTTAGCCTCGGCCGCGTCCGAGGCTTATTTTTTTCAGGTCTTTCTCTTTAAATTCCTTAAGAATTCATACAAAACGAACTTATATATTTTGACTCATTTGAGCCAAATAATTGAGGGGATATTTTAATAAGAAATGACAGATTGGTTTTTAAACGTTCTGCTAAAGCGCTCGTCATCTCGACGATAGGAGAGATGACGGGGAAAATAGCGTTCTGTAGCTTCATTCTTCAATTGGTCACATATTTTCGGGGTTCCGTCACATTTGTTTAAGGCATGTTTTCTCAAGTACTATTATTGCGATATGAGAACGCTAATTTTAACCATCGGACTGTTTGTAAGTTCAACATTTTCCTTAGTCGCCCAAACTAAGAAGTTACTGATTTTAGGCTTTCGGGACAGCCTCTATTCTAAGATACTGGGCGAAAAGCGAGAACTTCTTGTCCATCTTCCAGATACACCACCGGATGAATTTGCGCCGGATCAGAAGTATCCTGTTATTTATGTGCTTGACGCTGGGTCATACTTTCAAACGATAGCTGCAATTTCTGAAAGTAAAAGTGGGGGAAGCGGGAACTTTTCGAGCCCAAAGGTCATCGTTGTGGGTATAGTGAATACTGACCGGATGAGAGATTTGAGTCCTACACACTGGCCGAATCCTCCTCTTGTTCCCGCTGGCATGGCAGCCAGTTCAGGTGGTGGTGAAAAGTTTCTTGAGTTTATAGAAAAAGAACTCATTCCACATATAGATTCCATTTGTCCGGCAGCTCCCCATCGCACCATAATTGGCCATTCACTTGGAGGTTTAGCCGCTGTCAATGCATTACTGAATCATAAGGGATTGTTCCAGAACCATGTTGTTCTTGATCCGACGACCTGGTGGGAAAAGGAAAACTGGATCAATTCGGTAAAAAGCAAACTTACCCTTGCTGATTATTCTAATACGAGTGTTTTTCTTGCTATTGCACATTCAGTGGACAAAAGCTTGTCGATTGAAGCGTTAAAAACGGATACTAATATTGCCACGTTGCCTATGCGCTCTGAACTGAATTTTGACCAGTATGTTAAATCAATAACAGCTGCGCATCCATTGATCTATAAATCAAAGTATTACCCTGATTATAATCATGGAGGGGTCGCTTTGCCCGGTATTATTGATGCCATGGGTTTTATTTATGATTTTTATGGGATCAGTTTTCCTTTCCCGGGGTTCTTTGCTCCAGATTACAGTGAGGATGGCAAACTGGCAGCGCATTACGAGATGGTTAGTAAGAGATTAGGGTATAAAGTTGCTCCTCCAGGGGAATTGGTAAATGCGGTGGCTCATGAACTGATGGGGTCTAAGCAATTTGACAGAGCAAAGAAGTATCTTGATTTGAATTTGAAAAATTATCCGAATAGTTATAAATCTTATGAGGCAATGGGTGATTATTATAAGAATTTGGGCAAGAAGGAGTTGTCAGATGGTTTTTATAAAAAGGCTGGGGGGATGAAAGGGACGGGATAAACAAGAGATCTCTCCTGACGTCGAGATCAAGAGGGCATGTCAGGATGTTGGGATAGTTTCCAAAACGGTTTTTAACTGAGGAGCGAATTCCAATCCCCATTTATCAACAGCAGAGATTAGAGGGAGAAGGGATTTCCCGGTTTCGCTGAGGTGGTATTCCACGCGTAAAGGAACTTCAGCGTAGCTTGTCTTTCCAATCATTCCATGAAATTCGAGCTCCTTCAGTTGTTGCTGTAATACGCGTCTGGTGATGCCCGTTATTGCGTTTAGGAGATCTCTTGGGCGGGTTTTCCCTTTTGAAATTTCATCGAGTATACAAAATTTCCATTTAGAACCTACAACTTCCATGGCTACAATAAGGCCGCAGTTATAATCGATGGGAATTTTTCGCTGATACATATGAGTTTCTTTAAAATTCAAAAGTACTAAACTGATGGTTTAAGTCAATAGGGATTAACTTATCACTAAGGTATTAATTAACCCCATATTTCAGCAGTGCTTTATAAACCTGATCTTTGTATCGCAAATTTAAACGCATAACTCTTAATAATTATAGCATGAAGACTTTGGTGATTGTGATACATCCGGATCTCGAAAATTCGGTAATCAACAAGCGATGGATTGAAGAATTAAATAAGTATCCTGAAAAGTATACCATACATGATCTGCACGCCCTTTATCCGGATGAGCAAATTGACGTTGCGCATGAACAGGAAGTGGTTGCAGCACACGATAAAATCATATTTCAGTTTCCTTTTTACTGGTTTAATTGTCCGCCGTTTTTAAAAAGATGGCTGGATCTGGTATTAACCTATGGTTGGGCATATGGCAAAGGCAGCGGGTACAAGCTAGCCGGTAAGAAAATAGCTTTGAGTATTGCTGCGGGTATAAATGAAGAGGATTACCGTTCGGGAGGAAGGTATAAATATACACTGAAGCAACTCACCGCTCCGTTTGAGATAACGTTTGATTATACCAAGGCAGATTACAAGCCACTTTTTGCTTTTTACGGAGCGGAGCATGATGCAACTGAAGCAAGAATTGAAGAGAGTGCGAAGGATTATATTTCTTTTTTGGGGGAAATGTAAAAAAGTGCTGTTGCTTGACTTTAAGTCTGATATTGTGTATTTTTGATTAATAACTCAGCAATTATGGCCGCTACAGCAATTAGGGACAGACTATATGATTATATCCGTTATGCCGATGAAAAGAAGGTGAAAGCGATATATACAATGGTTGAAGAAGAAATTAATGAGCAGATTAATTTATGGGAAGACAAAGATTTTCTAAAGGAAATTGATATGCGTCTTGATGAGTATGAGTCAGGCAATGTTAAAACTTCGACTTGGGAAGAGGTAAAACAGAAGGCTAAATTGGCAGTGAAGGGTTAATGAGCTATAATATTAGTTTCCATCCTGCTGCTGAAAAGGAGTACATAGAAGCTTATCAATGGTACGAAGAGCACTTAGAGGGGTTGGGCGATCGTTTTAGTCGGTCAGTTGAAAGACAGATTAAACTCATTTCCAAAAACCCACAGCACTATCAAATTAAAAAGCGTAACTGTAGGGAAAGTAAAGTAGACGTTTTTCCATATATTATTGTGTATAAGATTTATCAGAAAACCAACGATATTTTAATCGTAGCTGTATTTCACACAAGTAGGAAGCCGGGCAAAAAATATCGTAAATAGGGTTTATTTCAGGAGGTTTTCCGTTTTTGTAAGGAAATTGCCCAGGGCTTCTTTAATGTCAATATCCATACGGTCGGCTAAAACGATGAGCCACCAGATGCTTTCGCCTAGTTTGTGTTCCAGTTCGGTATCTGTATTGGCTTTTGGCCAGCGCTGTTGTTGCGACATGGTATGGCGGCCAACCAATCCTGCATCGGTTAAAAACGCTAAGGCATCTTCTTCTACAGTCCATTCGGTACCGTGGTGAGAAAGCTCAAGTTCGTGATATTTTTTTCTAAGCGCTAATGCGCGTTCTATGATTTGGTCGAAACTATTGTTGTCCATTTTCTTTTGAATTTTTTAAATTAAATCTGCTTTTACGGTTGCTATCTTTCCATCTTTAAAGATCATGTCGAATATGCCACTGGTTTTTCCCTCTGGAAATTCCCCTGTAAATTCTACCTCCAGATGCGCTTCGTTATTATTGATGTCCAGTTTTATCAATCGGGTGTGTGTATTGTAGCCGATAAAATAGCTTGTAAAATAATCTTTGATGCCAGCGTGTCCAATAAATTTTCTGCCAACAGAAGGATCGTCCAAAATAGCATCCGGGTTATATTTCTGCAGGTATTTATTTGTATCGAAAGCATTGCTCAGACTAATCCAGTCTGATATAAATGATTTGATGTCCATTACGTTTTTTAATTGAATGAGGCTCTGAATTCCAGAGGGGTGACATTGGTTTTCTTTTTAAAGATTTTACTGAACGATTGGGGATGCTCGAAGCCTAATTGATAAGCTATTTCTGCTACTGTTAAATGGGATGTCGACAGAAATTCCTTTGCTTTTTCAATCAGTTTCTCGTGTATATGCTGCTGGGCATTTTGTCCGGTAAGTGAACGGAGCATATCACTAAGATACCTTGGCGAAACATTCAAATGCTGAGCGAGGTATTCCACGGTAAGTAATCCGTTGTCTAATGGTTCCTCTTTGTCGAAATAACTGCTCAGTACCTCTTCCATTTTTACCAGCAAATCATTGTTTACCGCTTTACGGGTAATGAATTGCCGTTTATAAAATCGGTTACTGTAATTCAGCAGTACTTCGATATATGAAATCATAAGATCCTGGCTGAAATCGTCGATAGTGCCATTTAATTCTTGCTGAATGTTATTTAGAACACCCAAAATAGTCGTCTTTTCTTTATCAGACAGGTGCAATGCTTCATTGGCTTCGTAAGAGAAAAATCCGTACGACTTTATGTTCTTGCATAAGGGGTAATTCCGGATAAAATCGGGGTGGACAAGCAGTGAAAAACCTTCGTACTCTTTATCGTCGCCGATAATTGAGATCAGTTGATTGGGAGCGGTAAATATCATACCACCCTCGTCAAAATCATAGTATCCCTGACCATAACCGAATATCCCTTTCAATGTCTTTTTGAACGATATTTTGTAGAAATTGAACAAAAAAGAACTTTTGATATAGGCTTCGTTCATTACCATTGTGGAATTATCTACAAGGCTGATCAACGGATGCAGGGGTTTAGGTAAGCCCAGCATCCGGTGCAGTTCTGAAATAGAATTTATCCTCAAAAGGTTGTCTGCTTCTTTCTTCATTGTGCTAATTTACTAATTCTCCGAACACCATTTTGTTCATCTCTTTTACTGCTGCTTCAGCACCAATTTCGAGACGTCTTGCGTATAATTGATTGGCAAATTCTCCAGCAACATATCTTAGTTGATCTTTGCCATCGGTAGCAGCTTCGTACACCACTTTGGCAATTAGCTCTACAGGCTCAAAGTTGTCAGGACTCATCAGGTCAAATAATTTACCCAATCCTTCTTCGTAAGCGGGGTGGTGAGCAACAGCTAAAGATTCTCCTGCAAAATTGGTTTTAATTCCGCCGGGTGCGATGGTTTTGATGCCAATGTTGTGAAGGCCTAATTCAAATGACATGCTTTCGCTCCAACCTTCCAAAGCCCATTTTGTAGCGTGATAAATACAATCAAGAGGGAAAGTTACGAGGCCGCCTATAGAAGTAGTGGTTAGGAATAGCCCGCTTTTCTTTTCTCTAAAATAAGGTACAAAAGCCTGGGTAACGCGGATCACTCCCAACAGGTTGGTGTCAATTTGTTTCACCAGTTGCTCATCTGAAATCGCTTCCAGCGCACCTACCAATCCGTAGCCGGCGTTGTTTAATACCACATCGATGTCATGCTTTGCTATTGCCTCTTTTACTGTGTTGTGAATTTGTTCTACATTGGTAACATCTAAAGGTAATAAGGTTACATTTTCTAAGGTATTCAATTCGGTTTCTTTGTCGGGATTCCGCATGGTGGCGATAACGTTCCATCCGTTACTTTGAAATAGTTTGGCAGCGGCTTTTCCTAAGCCTGAAGATGCTCCTGTAATAAAAATTGTCTTTTTCATTTTGTCATTGTTTAATTGTGATATACAAAAGTCAGCAGAAGTTGGGTGGTGGATGTGGCCATATTGAGGAATGTAGTAGCCAAAATGACGAGGGATATGGTGGAGAGGAGGTGGTTGTCTGATTTCGGACAGTGGTGTTCATATTCGCACAAGTGATTTGCCGTGAAATTGGCGTTTGTGGCTTAAAAAAGGATTTTTTACCTTATGGCTATGTTGTTGTAATGCTGATTTTGATTAAAAATATAGCTATGCTGAAAAATTACTTCAAGATCGCGTTCCGGAATTTGAAGCGCAATAAATCATATGCACTTACTAATGTGCTTGGTCTGGCGCTGGGGATTGCCTCTGCGGTTCTGATATTTGCTTTGGTGAAATATCACCTGAGTTTTGATGCTTACCATTCTAAAGCGGATCGGGTTTACCGGATCACTACAGAATTTCATGGGGAGGAGCTCACTTACAACACGGGCGTAACCTCGCCGCTTGCGGAGACCTTTAGAAATGATTATTCGATTGCGGAAAAGGTTGCCAGTGTGGCGGCTATTCCCGACAGGGTCATCGCTATTCCTTCGGCTAACGGCACAGAAGCAAAGTTTGAGGAAAGTGTGGCTTTTGCTGAACCTGAGTTCCTTGATATTCTTGATTTACCATTGATCCGCGGAAATAAGCAATCAGCTTTGCGTGTACCCAATACGGCTTTGATTACAGAACGTGTTGCTAAAAAATACTTTGGCGGGACGGATCCCATTGGAAAGACCTTCCGTGTAGATAATGTATTTAGTGTTACTGTTGCGGGTATTCTTAAAGATCTGCCTGTAAATACTGATCGGCCCGAAGAAATTTACGTGCCTTTTGAGCACTTGAAACAACATAGTCCATGGATGGTTGAAAAAGACTGGTGGTTTAGTGTAAACAGAAATTTGCAGTGTTTTATACTGGTTAAACCAGGAATAACGCCTGCCAGAATAAAAGAGGCACTGATTGCGATGTCTAACAGTCATTATAATGCTAAAGACGCTAAGTATTTTCAATTCCGGGCACAACCGCTTTCTGATATCCACTTTAATCCTAATCTGCGTGGCCCGGTTGAGAAGAAGAATCTTTGGGCTTTGTCGTTAATAGGGGTTTTCCTGATCATCACTGCTTGTGTGAACTTTATTAACCTGGCTACCGCGCAGGCATTAAAGCGTTCCATTGAAATTGGCATAAAGAAAGTTCTGGGTGTTCAGCGCTGGCAACTGTTCTGGCAATTTATGGTAGAGACTGCGGCTATTACGATGCTGGCTATGGTTTTGGCTTTGATCATGGCCGAGTTAAGTTTGCCTTATGTAAACCAGCTTTTTGATGTGCAGGTGAAACTTCGTCTTTTCAGCGATGTTTATATGCTCCTGTTTTTGCCGGCTTTGTTCCTTGTGATGATTGTGCTTTCGGGTTCTTATCCAGCTTTGATCCTGGCCGGTCTGCAACCTGTGCTTGCTTTGAAGGGTAAATTATCTCAAAAGGACGCGGGTGGTATTTCTATGAGGAGGGGTTTGGTAGTTGTG
>NZ_CAMLHF010000004.1 GCF_946479715.1 uncultured Pedobacter sp.
TTTAATGTCTGTACCTAATCTTTGCAGATAGGCTATAATTGCAATAATTTCTTTGTCGCTTTGAACACGCACATTACTTTTGCGAAGGTCGGCAGCAATCTCCTTTGCCTGATTATTAAGATGACTGTTGGCCTTATCTTCAAATCCAAGTTCATATGGAACACCAAGGGTTCGCATAGCATTAATCTTAGCACTGGTTGTGGTTGTATCCAGTTTTTGATTAATCAGCCACTCATAGGGAGGCATAATGCTTCCTGGCGACATGGTTTGAGGATCCAATAAGTGGTTAAAGTGCCATGCATTGGAATATTTATCGCCTTCCCTTGCCAAATCAGGACCAATACGCTTAGAACCCCAAAGAAATGGATGGTCATATACGAATTCACCGGCTTTGCTATACTCACCATATCTTTCTGTTTCGGACCTGAATGGCCTTATCATTTGAGAGTGGCAGCTAACACAACCTTCTCTTATATAAAGATCCCTTCCCTGCAATTCTAGCGGCGAATAAGGTTTTACACTAATAATAGTAGGGATGTTTGATTTGATGGTAAATGTTGGCATCATCTCAATCATTCCCCCAATTAGGATTACAATTAATGACAATACCATAAATACCATTGGTTTTCGTTCTAATATTCTATGAATTTTTTTGTCTGAACCTACAGCTTCGTAAGTCTTTGAAAGTGGAAGCGCTTCGGCGGGTTCGTTGGCAAGTAATTTTCCTGACCTGGTAGTTTTAATAATGTTATACGTCATAACTATTACACCAATCAAATACATGGCGCCACCCACAGCCCTTAATACGTACATTGGAATGATCTGCAATAAGGTTTCAAGGAAATTGGGGTATTTAAGCATCCCATCTTCGGTGAACTGTTTCCACATTAACCCTTGTGTGAAACCGGCAAAGTAAAGGGGTACTGCGTAGAAAATAATTCCCAGTGTTCCTATCCAAAAATGAAATGCAGCAAGTTTTTTTGAGTAAAGGGGTGTTCTGTAAATTCTAGGTATTAACCAGTACAGGATACCGAAGGTTAAAAAACCATTCCAACCCAATGCACCTACGTGTACGTGGGCAACAATCCAGTCAGTGTAGTGTGCAATAGCATTAATTTGTTTTAGAGCGAGCATAGGGCCTTCAAAAGTGGCCATACCATATGCAGTTAACCCTACAACCATGAATTTTAATGTGGCATCTTCTCTCACTTTATCCCATGCTCCACGAAGGGTTAACAAGCCATTGATCATGCCTCCCCAACTGGGCGCAATGAGCATAATAGAAAACACCACACCTAATGATTGTGCCCATGACGGGAGAGAAGTATATAGAAGATGGTGAGGGCCTGCCCAGATGTATATGAATATTAGTGACCAAAAGTGTAGGATACTTAACTTATAAGAATATACTGGGCGGTTAGCCATTTTTGGGAGAAAGTAGTACATCATTCCCAAATAGGGAGTAGTTAGAAAGAAGGCTACAGCATTGTGGCCATACCACCATTGAACTAAGGCATCCTGAACACCAGCATACAAATAATAACTTTTAAATAATGATATTGGTAATTGAAATGAATTTACAATATGTAAAACAGCTACCGTAACAAAGGTTGCTATGTAAAACCATATGGCAACATACATGTGCTGTTCTCTTCTTTTTATAATTGTACCAAACATGTTTATTCCAAAAATCACCCAAATCACAGTTATAGCAATATCAATTGGCCATTCCAGTTCAGCGTATTCATGAGATGACGTAAAGCCTAATGGAAGTGTAATTACTGCAGAAACGATAATGAGCTGCCAGCCCCAGAAGTGAATTCTACTCAGCATATCGCTAAACATTCTTGCTTTTAACAACCGTTGCAAAGAATAGTAAACCCCCATAAAAATTGCATTGCCTACAAATGCAAAAATTACAGCATTGGTGTGCAAAGGTCTGATGCGTCCGAAAGTTGTATACTGCGAACCCATGTTTAGTTCGGGTTTAAAAAGCTGCATTGCAGCCAGAAGCCCGACTGTCATGCCAATGATACCCCAAACAATGGTGGCTACGGCAAAGTTCCTGACGATCTTATTGTCGTAATAGAATTTTTCAGTCATATTAAAATTATAGTTAACGGTTGTAAAATTACTCCTGCCGGGTTTGGCTATACGTGATCAAAGTTTTAACTAAGCATGATCTTCGTCACTTATTTCTATTTCCTTTTCGGCTACCTCATCATCGAAAAGAATTCTTACTGCGGGGGTAAATGTGTCGTCATTCTGCCCCGATTTAATTACCCAAAAAAAAGCCAAAAGAAACAACAGGGCTAATAAAATGCTGCAGCCGATAAGTAAATAGATCATGTTCATAATAGTTTGTTTTTATGTGCAAATAATCTTACTGAAACAGAAGTGAACAGTATTATTGTGATGGTACTTAATGGCATTAGTATCGCGGCCATCAAGGGCGATAAAAGTCCTTGTACGGCAAAATATAGTCCGACTGTGTTATACATCAGAGAAATGATAAAGGACATTCTGATTACTTTTACCCCGTCTTTAGCTTGCTGAATAAATTGAGGGATTTTATGAAATGATAATCCATCCAATATAGCATCGCATCCTGGAGAAAAATTGTTTATGTTATCTGTAATGGCAATACCCAAATCACTTTGCTTAAGTGCACCTGAGTCATTTAGTCCGTCGCCAAACATTAAAACTTTCTTTCCTTCTTTTTGAAGTTGTTGGATGTAGTTAAGTTTGTCTTGAGGAGATTGTTCAAAATGTAGTTTGCGGTTATCTTCAAAAAAGGGGATAAGCTGCTTTCTTTCGTGATCATGGTCTCCTGATAGCAGATGTAAATCGGCCTTAGTATTTAGCTTTAGCATCAATTCTTTAAAACCGTTTCTCCATTGCTGCCTGATGGTGAAAAACCCCACATATACATCGTTGATCGTTACATGTATAGAACTGCCGGGAGAGCTTTTCAGTGGAAGGTTAAGGAAGGTAGAACTTCCCAATTTTACATAATTTCCATTAACCTTTCCACTGATACCTCTTCCAATCTTCTCTGTATATTCTTGCACTGAATAGATAGCAGGCCTATTGATAAATTTTGTTAACTCTCGACTAAGGAGATGCCCGGAATTTCTTGCGAGGTCACTGATTAATTGCATTTGGCCATCAATAATAACCCCGCTAAACTGAAGCCCGGCTGCATTTGGATTAGTTATAGTACCTGTTTTGTCAAACACGTATGTGTTAATACGTGCCAACTCTTCAACTACTGAGGTATTTTTTAGATAAAATCTATTTTTATCAAAAACTGATAAAACAGCTGCCAATGTAAATGGCGAACTTAGAGCCAGGGCACATGGACAAGCAATAATTAAAACCGCCGTAAAGGATGCAAATGCCTTAGAGGGATCTGTTGAAATCCAGAAAATGCCTGCACTTAATGCAATCACTAGTAGTATTATGCTGAAATATCTGCTGGCGGTATCACTAAATGTTTTGATACGCTTCTTCGATTCAATGAAAGCACTATTATTCCATAGTTGCGTAAGGTAACTTTGCGACACAGGCTTTATTACCTCCATTTCAATTGAACCAGATAGTTGTCGGCCACCCGCATAAATAATCTCTCCAAGTGTCTTTTTAACAGGAATGGATTCTCCCGTTACAAAACTAAAGTCTATTTCAGCCTCGCCTTTCAATAAGATGGCATCTGCCGGCAAAATTTCATGACTTCTGATAAGAATTCTGTCGCCAGTTTTTAAATCACTAAGCTGTATTGGTCTTTCAACTCCTTCGTTTATTGTGGTTACAGCTACAGGAAAGTAGGACCGGTAATCTCTCTCAAATGAGATATGATGAAAGGTTCTTTCCTGCATCCACTTTCCTATTAACAGAAAGAAAACCAATCCGCAAAGTGTATCTACAAACCCAGCCCCGGTTTGCGATATGATCTCGTAAGCTGAGCGTAGAAACATAACCAGGATACCAAGTGCTAATGGAAAATCAAGGTTCAGTCTCTTTGCTTTTAAATTTGTCCATGCAGAAACAAAATACTCCCTTCCGCTATACAAAACAACAGGTAAAGAAAATGTAAGATTAAGCCATCCAAAGAAATCCTTAAATTCGCGTTCGAAATTGCCAAGGCCAAAATAATCAGGGAAACTTAAAAGCATCACATTACCAAAACAGAATCCCGCTACAGCAATTTTGGTGATGAGGTTTCTTTCCGTTTTACTCGATTGTCCTTTTTTTACAATATCCTGTAAACTTATTAAAGGCTCGTAACCAATTGAAGAAAGCATTTGTACCAGCTGTTTTAAATTGATTTCATTGTTTTTAAATGTTATAGAAACCTGTTTTTTAAGGAAATCAATTCTTGACTGCAATATCCCTGATTGCAAAAGATGAAGGTGTTCTAATAACCAAATGCATGAACTGCAATGAATGGCGGGTATATATAACGTTACAATTGTTCTAATTTCATCTTCAAAATCAACCAGTTTGCTAACGACTTGTGTAACTTCAAGATAGTCAAAATTTGAGGTAATCTTACTTTGAGTTTTTCCAGGAATCTTGTTGTAAACATAGTAGTTTGACAGGTTGTGCTCTGTTAAGATGTTATAGATAGTCTTACATCCGGAACAACAAAATTGCTTGTTATTCTGGATGTATTCTTGGGCTATAATATCCTCTCCGCAATGAAAACAATGCTTCTCTGATGAAATTACGTTTTCTTTTAGCATCTATATTAAAACTATGCTTCAAAGTTCCGTATTTAAGTAAACTACAAAAGTGATGCTGATCTTAAGTATTTATGATGTGCATCACTTTTCAGTTAAGCTATTTATAGTAAGTATTGCAAAAGTTTCTTTGTTTGAGGTAAAAGTTTTAATTTACTCAAGCCTTGATACCTTAACTGCCGAACTCTTTCTTTAGAAATTCCCAGTCTCTGAGCTATTTCGTCCATATCAATTGAAATCCCGGTAGCTAAACCGTAAAAACTTTCAAGTATATATCTTTCCCTCTTTGTAAGCTTTGCTTTCATGATTCGTCTGAGTTCAATCAGTAAGGATGACTTTTCCATCTGATCAGGACTTACATCTGGATCATTGTCTGGCAACAGGTCCAGAAGTGTTGCGCCACTTTCCTCATTGATTATTGCATCTAATGACGAACAGCCTTTGGTGAAGTTAGTGAGTTCAAGTATTTTTTTTGTACTAAATCCGGTATCTTCGGCCAATTCTTCTAATGTAGCTTCACGCTCCAGTTCCTTTTGCAGATTGGATTTTGATTTGTTTATAGCCGTGATGTTTATAATCTGGTTTTGCGGCAACCTAATCATTCGATCACAATTAGAAGTAACCATTAAGATAGCTTGTCTTATCCACCACACCGCATATGTGATAAACTTAAAGCCTTTTGTTTCATCAAAGCGGGAAGCCGCATTGATTAAGCCTATATTACCCTCACTTATAATATCATTCAGGCAGACGCCGTTTCCAAGGTACCTTTTAGCAACTGAAACAACAAAACGAAGATTAAGACGGACAAGCTTGTCGAGTGATCCTTTATCACCGGTTTTAATCTTTATTGCCAATTCAACTTCTTCTTCAATTTTAGCTAAAGGTATTTTTTCTAACTCGTTAAAATAACGTCTTGTAATGTCGTCGCGATTTGTTATTAACCGCTCAATTTTAATTGCTTTCATTGTCGTATTTAGTGAAAGCAAATCTATGAATGTCAGTTTTTTAATGAATGATGATGGTGTTTTTTAGTAAATTCTCCTGTTTACAAAATGTAGACAATTTATTATTTTAATTTATGACTGTGTTTTATCTCAATGCAAAATATTATTCTCGAACCTAAGAACTTAAATGCGATAATCCTTCGATAATAATTAGGATAACAGATACATCTTTTAATGAAAAACGTAAATGTCTAAGTGCATATGTAATCTGATTTTCTACAGTACGTTTAGAAATACCTAGTTCGTTTGCTATTTCCTCATTGCTTAGCAACTGTCTGCGGCTCATCAAAAAAATCTGCCTGCATCTTTGGGGGAGGTGAGTCAGATAAGAATCCACCTCCAATTCCATCTCTTTGTTGATTAAGTTATTATACCCTTCGTTTTGGGAATTAGAGTCGTTATAAACAACATCTTCCATACTTTCTTTATAATCAATTGGGTATATTTTACTAGTGGCCATATGCTTGTATACTCTGTATCGGGCTGCAGATGTTAAGTAGGCTTTAAAAGATTGTACTTGAAGTGTATGTCGACCAGACCAAAGTGTGATAAATATATCATGAACAATTTGCTCGCAAACAACCGGATCCCTTATATAAGAATACGCAGTGCTATAAATTTTAGCTGAGTAGCGATGAAATAATGCAGCAAAAGCCCGCTCACTATTTCCTTGAATAGCTTCCCACAGTTCATGGTCCATAACGACACTAGGTTGGTTTAATTTGGTAGTCACTAAGCTATACATTTTAAAATAAAAAAAAATAATTATTAAAAGTATGTGTGTGCCAATCATAATTATACACTATACAGTTACCAACTATAAACCATGACAAAAGAACAATACGTTTTGTTGTATGAAAAGTACACATTAGGTATTTGCACTGGAGAGGAAAAAAAACTCTTTGAGCAATACAATGATGAATTTTCTCTAGATAATGCTCCGTGGGATGAAGATAAACTGGGAGATGAGAAGCAAGTATCAGAAAGAATGTATAAGCGATTTCACGATGAAATCTATCCCAAGCCCCAGTTTAGCTGGTTCAACAGGCATAAGTTTTCTGCAGCTGCTGCTATTCTTATAATGCTAGGCATTGGTGTTTATTTGTTCCTAAACCCATCAATAAAGACTAATTCTGCGTCAACAGTGGCCATACAGAAAAAAAGCATTCCTCCTGGTGGCAAAAAAGCTGTATTAACCTTACAAGATGGTTCCCAAATAATACTTGATAACTCTCAAAATGGAATTGTTGCCAATCAGGCAAATACGGTGATTACAAAAACAAAAGACGGGCAGGTAATTTATAATTCATCTCAATCAAGCTCTATAGATGCTAAATCTGTTCCATACAATTCTATTAGTACACCAAGGGGTGGAGAATATCAACTTTTATTACCAGATAATACAAAAGTTTGGCTTAACGCAGAATCTATGATAAAATTTCCTGCAGTTTTTTGTGGAAAGGAACGCAAGATTGAATTATCCGGAGAAGCATATTTTGAGGTGGCTCATAATCAGGAAATGCCATTCAGAGTATTAGTTGAAGGTACTGAAATAGAAGTATTGGGAACTCATTTTAACGTAAATGGTTACAATGATAGAAATGATGTAAATACTACCTTATTAGAAGGCTCTGTAAAATTAAAGAATAGTAAAAATGAAGCAATGCTGAGACCAGGGCAGTCAGGCATCTCTTCGGCAACTGGTGGTATGAAAGTTAAGAACGTGGATGTAGAAGATGCTGTTGCCTGGAAAAATGGATATTTCGTATTTCAGGATGAAGACATCTATAGCATTATGGCAAAAGTTGCCCGTTGGTATGATGTTGATGTTGAATTCAGAGGTAACATGAAGGATAAAGGTTTTTTTGGTAAAGTTAACCGCTACGATAACATAAGTGAGTTACTAAAAAACATGGAGTTAACAAGAGAAGTTCAATTTAAGATCGAAGGAAGGAGGGTTGTTGTTATGGCAAAATAAGTACACTCTCAAATCATAACAGTTACCCTAATAAAAAGCCCCGGGTGTTCGAAGCACCTGGGGCATTGTGCCAGAGGTAACTTAAATCAATTCGCGTAAACCAATTATAATTAAAGCTGACATTCAAATGTATAAATTTTATAATGTAATCCCTTGCGGTAATAAACCCCGCATGCCATTTAAATTCCTTTTAGTAATGAAGCTAATTTGTATATTAATGATCACCACCTTTATACATGCTTATGGCACTACTTATGCCCAGAAAATAAGCTTAAATAAAGAAAAAGCCTCTTTACAAGAGATATTTGATGACATAAGAACACAAACAGGATATAGTTTTATTATCAGTTCAAGCCTATTAAAACAGTCTGCACCAGTTAGTATTAAGGTAAAAAACGTTTACCTCAAAGAAGCTTTAGATAAGTGCTTTACAGGCCAAAGTTTAACTTATGTTATCAATGGGAAAACAATAGTGGTACAAGAACCACCTGCTATTATTAAACCTGTAAATATAGCACCAATACCCAGGGAGGATATTAAAGGAACAGTCCGAGATTCTCTTGGTGTAATGCCTGGTGTATCTGTAACAATAAAAGGTTCAAAAAAAGGAACTACAACAGACGAGAATGGTAAATACATTCTTGACATTCCTAACGATGATGCGATCCTTATATTTTCAATGGTAGGTTTTCAGACTCAGGAAATACCGGTAAAAGGAAAAGACGTAATTAATGTGACGCTTAAATCGTCTGATAATGGTTTGGATGAGGTTGTAGTAGTCGCTTTTGGTAAGCAAAAGAAAACCGACATGGTTGGTTCTGTTACCTCAATAAAACCGTCGGAATTGAAGGTGCCTTCAAGTAATCTTACCACAGCTTTAGCCGGCAAGGCAGCAGGTATTATAGCCTATCAGCGAAGTGGAGAACCAGGTGCAGATAATGCCGAATTCTTTATTCGTGGTGTTACCTCTTTTGGATATAAAAAGGATCCGCTTATTTTGATAGATGGAATTGAAGTTGCTACAACCGATCTTGCCCGTTTACAGGCCGATGATATTTCTAGTTTTTCAATTATGAAAGATGCTACTGCCACTTCGTTATACGGAAGCAGGGCTGCAAACGGTGTTATTTTAATCGTTACAAAAGAAGGAACAGTAGGGAAAGCCGCCATAAGCGTACGTCTGGAGAACTCAGTTTCAGCACCAACAAGCAATGTTGAAATTGCGGATCCCATCACCTATATGCGTTTAAATAACGAAGCCGTACTTACACGCGATCCCTTAGGTGTTTTACCCTACACCGATCAAAAAATCGACAATACGATTGCTGGCGTAAATCCATATATGTATCCTGCTACGGATTGGAAAAAGGCTCTTTTTAATGATTATACCATGAACCAGCGCGCAAATTTAAACGTAAGTGGGGGCGGTGGTGTAGCAAGGTATTTTATTGCTGGTTCCTTTAATCAGGATAACGGTATTTTGAAGGTCGACAATAGAAATAACTTTAACAGTAATATTGATTTAAAGAGTTATACACTACGTTCTAATGTGAATGTAAACCTGACTAAAAGTACAGAAGTTATCGTTAGAATGAGCGGTAGTTTTGATGATTATACAGGTCCTATTAGTGATGGTGCTTCTATTTACAGAAGGGTAATGCGCACCAATCCAGTATATTTTCCTGCTTATTACCCTGTTGATGAAGATCACTCATATGTGAAACATATCATGTTCGGTAATTATGATGATGGAAGTGGCAGCTACCTTTTAAATCCTTATTCGGAATTGGTAAAGGGTTATAAAAACTCCTCCAGATCAATGATGTCTGCGCAGTTTGAAGCCAAACAAGATCTTTCGGGGATTACAAAGGGATTAAATGTGAACGCACTGCTTAACATTACAAGAAATAGTTTCTTTGATGTTAGCCGAAGTTATAGCCCATTTTGGTACCAGGCTGGCTCTTACGACAAACAAGCCAATACTTATAAAGTTGAGCTTTTGAATGAACTGGCCGGAACCGAATACCTCGACTATAATCCTGGTACCAGAACCGTAAGCTCTAAGTTCTATATGCAGGCCTCGCTTAATTATAATCGTACTTTTTCAGAAAAGCATTCCTTAAGTGGCCTATTTGTATACATGCTCCGCAATGAATTAACCGGGCAATACAGCGATCTCCAATCATCTTTGCCTTTTAGAAACATTGGATTAGCCGGCAGGGCCACGTATGGATACGATAACCGATATTATTTTGAGATGAATTTCGGATATAACGGATCAGAGCGATTTTACGAAACCAATCGTTATGGCTTCTTTCCATCAGCTGGTGCTGCCTGGAATATCTCTAACGAGAAGTTCTGGGAGCCAATGAAAAACGTTATTTCTAAATTTAAGCTTAGAGGAACCTATGGCCTTACAGGTAACGATGCCATTGGATCTGCAACTGACCGTTTTCTATACCTCTCAAATGTGAATATGAATGATGCTGGAAGGGGTGCCGTTTTTGGCCGTGATAATGGCTATTCAAGAAATGGAGTCTCCCTTTCCAGATATGCAAATGAAGCCATAACCTGGGAAACAGCAAAAAAAACAAATGTGGCCGTAGAATTAGAATTTTTTAGAGACTGGAGCCTAGAGATAGACTTTTTTAAAGAACACCGTACCGGCATTTTGATGACCAGAACGGCCACACCAGCAACCATGGGATTATCGGCTCAACCTAAAGCTAATTTAGGCGAAGCCCAGGGAAAAGGTGTTGATATTTCATTGAACTATACTCATTCATTCAGTAGTGGCCTATGGCTGCAAGCTATGGGTAACTTTACCTACGCGGCAAGTAAATATCTAAAATTTGAAGAGCCTTACTATGATGAGGCACCATGGAAACGCCATGTTGGGTATTCACTTGGGCAACAATGGGGTTATATAGCAGAGCGGTTATTTGTTGATGATGAAGAAGCGCGTCGTTCGCCAAAACAATTTGGAGAATATGGTGGCGGAGACATTAAGTATTATGATGTAAATGGTGATGGTCAGATTACTTCACTTGATCAGGTGCCTATTGGCTATCCTGTAACACCAGAAATAACCTATGGTTTCGGCTTTTCAGTGGGGTTTAAAAGCTTCGACTTTTCGGCTTTTTTCCAGGGTCTTGGCAGAGAATCCTTTTGGATAGACACCAAAGCTACTGCTCCGTTTGTATCCTATCTGTATGACAATGAAACGCTAAACGGTAAACCTCAGAATCAACTATTAAAAGCATATGCCGATAACCATTGGTCTGAAGAGAATCAGAATACATATGCCTTATGGCCAAGGTTAAGTACTACCTCGGTAGGAAATGAAAATAATTCAGTTACAAGTACATGGTTCATGAGAAGCGGTTCCTTTTTACGTGTAAAACAAATGGAAATTGGTTATACCGTACCAGATAAACTGGCTCATAAAATAAGCCTAAAAAAATTCAGGGCCTACGTTAATGGGACCAATCTTTTATCCTTTAGCGGATTCAAATTATGGGACATAGAGATGGCAGGAAATGGTCTTGGCTATCCTGTACAGCGAGTATTTAACTTAGGAATACTGGCAAGTTTTTAAAAATTAATATTATAAACAGATGAAAAAATCGATAAACATAGTTTTTATTCTTGTTACCGTTTGCATACTGGGTTCCTGTAAAAAGTTTTTAGACATAACTCCTGATAACATAGCCACTATAGAATATGCATTTCGTTTAAGAAGCACTGCCGAAAGATATTTGTTTAGTTGCTATAACTACATGCCTGCATTGGGCAATTTTGATAACAATGCTGCTAACGCCGCCGGCGATGAATTCTGGCTTGTGCCAACTAGCGGAGTAAATGCATGGAAGATAGCACGTGGTGCCCAAAATAAGGTGAATTCTTATATGAATTACTGGCAGGGTGTCAATCGCGGTAAAGATCTTTATCAAGGCATTCGGGAATGTAATATCTTTCTGGACAACATTAATAAAGTGCCAGATATGGAGTCTCTTGAAAAGGCGCGATGGGCTGCTGAGGTTAAATTTCTAAAGGCATATTACCACTATTATATGCTCCGTATGTATGGTCCCATTGCCTTAGTTAAGGTAAATATACCCGTAGATGCACCCGTTGATCAGGTTTACCCACTAAGATCACCTGTTGATTCCTGCGTAAATTATATTGTTCAACTATTGGATGAGGCGGCACCTAATCTTCCAGAAAAGATTGAAAATGAAGTTTCTGAACTTGGACGAGTTACTAAAGCCATAGCACTGAGTGTTAAAGCGGAAGTGTTGGTTACAGCCGCGAGTCCATTGTTTAACGGGAATCCAGATTATACCGGATTTAAAGATCCTGAAGGACACCTGCTCTTTAATTCGGTATATGATGTTTCAAAATGGGAGCGGGCTGCTAAGGCAACTAAGGCAGCTGTGGAGCTTACCGAATCATTAGGACATAAGCTTTACACCTTTAACCCAGCCTTTTTTCAATATAAAGTTTCCGACACTATTAAAGTCCAAATGAACATCCGTAATGCTATTACTGAGAAATGGAACCCTGAAATTATCTGGGGAAACACCAATAGTCTGGCCGGCAGTATACAAGCAGCTGCTACTCCCAGAGGACTAGACCCCAGATATACATCAAATGGTTCAACTGTGGGTAATATCGCCCCGCCTTTAAAGATAGCTGAGATGTTCTATAGTGAAAACGGAGTGCCTATTAAAGAAGATAATACTTATGATTATGCAGGACGTTTTAACCTAAAGAAGGTACCGGCTCAAGACAATAAATATCTTCAGGAAGGTTATGTAACCGCTTCTTTAAACTTTAACAGGGAACCGCGCTTTTATGCGGATCTGGGTTTTGATGGGGGAATCTGGTACGGACAAGGCTTTTTTGATGATAAGGCAAGTATGTTATTTGTAGCCAGTAAAAAAGGGCAGCCGGCAACAGCGCAAAATGAAGGAAGTTATTCTGTTACAGGATACTGGCCCAAAAAACTAGTGAATTTCAATAATGTAATTGCTGCTACAACCTATACCAGTCAAACTTATCCATGGCCTATGATTCGATTGGCAAGCGTATATCTTCTCCATGCAGAAGCAATGAACGAAGCATATGGACCTGGTGAAGACGTATATAAGTATCTTAACTTAATAAGAGCAAGAGCCGGGCTACATACCGTACAAGATTCGTGGACTAATTACTCAACTAACCCTACTAAATATCAGAATAAAGATGGCTTACGTGAAATTATCCATAGAGAACGACTTATTGAAATGGCATTCGAAGGCCATCGTTTCTGGGATTTACGAAGATGGAAAGAAGCTGTCGGGGAACTTAATAAGCCAATTACAGGCTGGGATTTAAGTCAGGAAGATGCAGCTGATTATTACCGTGAACGTGTAATATTCAATCAGACCTTTAGTACCCGTGATTATTTATGGCCACTACCAGAGAGCGAGTTATTAAGCAATAAAAGAATTAACCAAAATCCCGGCTGGTAAATGATGGGGAATCCAAGAAATTTTTCAAATAATAAAACTGTAATTATGTTTAAATATTTATTATCGGTTTGTCTGATGATTATAATCACATCAGGCTGCAAGGAAATTGCAACCGAGCCACTGGATAAGGGCGATGCTGCCCCCGGTCCGGTAAAAAATGTACAGGTTAAAAGTATACCGGGTGGTGCTGTAATTACTTATATAAGACCCGAAAACATGCTTTACGTTAAAGCTACTTATTCTATTAGAGAAGGGGTAGAAAAGGAGGTGAAAGCTTCATACTATAAGGATAATCTTACCATTGAAGGATTTCCTGATACAAAAGACCATGAGGTGAAATTATACGCGGTGAGCCGCGGAGAAACAATATCAGAACCTGTAATAATAAAAGTAACCCCACTAACACCTCCGGTTCAAAGTGTATTTAAATCTTTACAGCTGGAAGAAGTATATGGAGGTGTAAGACTTTGGTTCACAAATGAGGCACAAGCCGATGTAGTCATCAATCTATTGGTGCTGGATTCTATTGGCGACTTTGTTCCTGCCGATATTTTCTATACTAAAAGAAAGGAGGGATATGTTACTTCTCGTGGTCTAGCTCCTGTAAAACGGAAGTTTGCAGCTTTTATTCGTGATCGCTGGAATAACCATTCCGATACTTTGCAAATTGATCTTACCCCTTTGTTTGAAAAACAATTGGATAAATCCAAATTTAAAGAAGTACGACTGCCAACTGATACGTACGAGCAACACTGTTGCGGAACTGGTATGGTAAACTTATGGGATAATAGCTGGAATAGCGGAAATGTGTTTCATACCAAGCCAGGTACAGGATTAGCACAATGGTTTACTTTTGATTTGGGAGTTGAATCAGATTTAAGTCGGTTTAAGTTTTATCATCGTTTAGGTGATGGCCAGCAGTCAACAAACGGTGCATATGCCGGTGGAGATCCTAAACTATTTGAATTATGGGGTAGTAATGAACCAAATTTAGACGGCTCCTGGGGTAGTTGGACATTAATCGGAGAATTCGAATCTGTAAAACCTTCAGGTTCACCTCAAGGAACGGTGACCGGCGAAGATTTTTTATATGCTGTGGTAAATGGTGAGGAATTCGATATTCCACCGGGAACCCCTTCTTTCAGGTATATAAGATGGAGAACCAGCAAAGTCTGGGGGGCATTGGATCATCATTACATCGCTGAACTTACCTTTTGGGGAAATGATAAAAGTAATCTCATTAAATAAAAAACAATCATGGGCTTAAAACTCAAGTATTATATAACAATAGCTGCAATTTCAATCATATTTATCGCATGCAGTAAAATGGACTCAACCTATATAGATTTCACAAAAAAGGGTTCAATTACCTATGTAGGGTCTGCCGATTCTGTAAAAGTTCATTCAGGTAAGAACCGGATGAAATTAAGCTGGAAATTAATAGATCCTACTGCTACAAAGGCCGTAATCTATTGGAACAACAAAAGTGACTCACTTTCGGTGCCAATCGTAACATCTAATGAATCTAATATTGTGGATCTATGGTTAAATGATATGACCGAAGGTTCTTATTCATTCGATATCTATCTATTTGATAAGAACAACAATAAATCAATTATGGTAAATGCAATAGGGCAGGTATATGGTAATAATTACATAGAGTCATTACTTGACAGACCGATAAAACGAGCAATTTACGAGAAAGATACCGTTCAAATAACATGGGGGATACCTGATGTAACGGTAATTGGCACAGAGGTAAAATACACAGACAAGCAAAATGTAAAACACGTTTTGAATATTCCTGTTGATTCCCTAACCACTAAACTTGCACAATTTAACTTTAGTCAGAACGAAACATTTGAATACCGGACCCTATATGTGCCGGACTCTCTATCAATTGACACATTTTATACGGTTGCTAAAACTGTGAAAGCTACCGGCCCTCCGGTAGAGTACAACAGAAGTACCTGGACTAGTGGAACAGAAGATTATGATATTCCATCCGGAAGGACGCCGCAAAATGCATTAGATGGAAAGACCTCAACGGTTTGGCATATGGATAAAACTCATGGTTATCCGCATACCGCTTCATTTGATATGGGTACAGTTAATTATGTAACCGGATTATTTTATGTTCAGCGTACTCCTTTAGATGGAGCGGCTAAATTGGTTGAAATCCAAATTAGCACGGATAACGTAACATGGAATTCCTTAGGTGCATTTACTATGGAAAACTCCGGGACAAAGCAATACCTCGAGTTTTTTGAACCCCGTAACTTTAGGTATTTTAAAATGGTATTTAAATCAGATTATAAAAATGGACTATTTACCGCTATAGCAGAAATAGGAGCTTATAAGAGATAGCATATCAGAAGTTTATCAGAGGGTGTCAAAAATGAATATAAGTTTTTGATACCCTCTTTTTTTGATTTTATTTTTTGGAAGCAGATCCCGACCTTACACATCTAAAACCTGTATTTTGCAGGCCGGTATCAGGCGACGATTTCATTCTGGCCGCTACTCTGTAACCTTTACAATACGAACTGTTGCACATAAATGAGCCTCCACGCGTTACTTTTTTAGGAACGGTAGGCTCATCCGGATCAAAACTTTTATCAGGGCCTTTAGGATTGGTAGCGGTTTCACCTTTCTGCGTGTCGTAATAATCATTAGTATACCAGTCCGACACCCACTCCCAAACATTGCCTGCCATATCGAACAAGCCGTATGCATTAGCAGGAAATGATCCGGTAGGAGCTAAACCATGAAAGCCGTCCCAATCAGTATTTTTGTCAGGAAAGCTTCCTTGCCAGGTATTGGCTTTTGGTTTTCCAGCCTCAATTTGTTCATTTCCCCAAGGATATATAGTGTTCTTTTGTCCACCACGTGCAGCATATTCCCACTCAGCCTCTGTCGGTAATCGTTTACCAGCCCATTTAGCATAAGCATTTGCGTCATGCCAGCAAACCTGGGTAACAGGATAATTATCTTTTCCTTTTAAATTGCTTTTAGGCCCCTCAGGATGCTTCCAGTCAGCTCCGGGTGTCCATGCCCACCATTGCGATGCATCGTGCAAAGGAACAGGTCTGGAGGGCGGATTAAATGTAAGCGAGGCGGCTACCAATAAATCGTCTGATGGTTTTGGTGTGCCTTCAGGTAGTTGCTTTTTGATTTCTTCCCAATCTGGTTTCCGCTCAGCAACTGTTTTATAACCTGTTGCTTTAACAAAAGCAGCAAACTGGGCATTGGTAACTTCTTTTTCATCCATCCAGTAGCCGTCTAGTTTAACCTGATGCGAAGGGTATTCATCAGCACGTCCTTCCTTATCGTTAGCACCCATTAAAAATGTACCGCCGGGAATCCATTTCATTCCTTTAACTGATCCGTTTGAATTTGATGATAACAATGAGTCTTGTTTGTTTTGTACCGATGCACCATATCTGCTAGGTAAATTGTCTGAACAAGATTCATCAGCGGTCTTAACACTTTCAGATTTATTTGTCTGATTACAGGACAGACCAATAATGAGCGGCAATAAAAGGAGGGTTCTTTTGCCGCTATAAGTCTGGGCAAATAAACGAGATATTTTTTTAAAACTAACGTTGTTCATTTTTACAAATACCACTCGCAACTAAGCAGTCGGCGTTGGTTTTTTTCAGATTAGGTTATTGTATGATTTTATACAACGAAGATAACCAATTAATACCTATGATTTTTTTACTATTATTATTAGTATTCCTGTTTGTGTCAATAAACGCTTGTCAAAATTATATTTGGTAGAGTGAATGTACCTAAAGATTGGCTTTCTATATTTATAATAAATATTTGTAAATCAATAATATTATGTATTTTATATTAATAAAATAATCATATGAAAATCGGTCCATATTCAATGCTTTATCTATCAGATTCTTTACATGATTTTAGATAAAAATAGATGAGATTTCGCTTATTCATTGATATATTAGCGCTACAACCAACCTAATTTATCACACATGTTTTTGGAAAAATCATTCTTTGTTTCTGGCTTTTTAACATGGGCGGCCATAACTGCATTTACTTATTCGGCAAATGAAAAAGTAGATGTTAAACCTAAAAAAGATAAGAGACCGAACATTGTATTGATCATGGCCGATGACCTTGGTTATTCGGATATAGGTTCATATGGAGGTGAAATAAAAACCCCAAATCTCGACTATCTGGCCTCTCAGGGAATCAGATATAAGCGGTTCTATAATACATCCCGTTGTTGTCCTTCAAGAGCCGCATTACTTACCGGAGTATATAATCATAATGCAGGCATAGGTGAAATGACTACAGATAGGCATATAGGTGGCTATCGGGGTGCATTAGGTACAGATGTAGTTACCCTGGCTGAAGTACTAAAAGATGCAGGTTACAGAACTGCAATGTCTGGAAAATGGCATGTATCCAATACCGTTGAGCAAGAAACACCAGAAGCACAGCTAGATTGGCTTAATCATAAAACTGAACATCAGTTATTTTCCCCTCTTGAACAGTACCCTACAAACAGGGGATTCGAAAATTATTTCGGCACACTTTGGGGGGTGGTAGATTATTTTGATCCATTCAGTTTGGTTAGCGGAACTACGCCGATTAAAAGTGTACCTAAGAACTATTATCACACTGATGCTATTAACGATAGCGCCGCTACCTACATTAAAAATTTCAGTAAAGGAGACCAGCCCTTTTTCTTATATGTAGCCCAAAATGCTCCTCACTGGCCTTTACAGGCAAAGCCTGAGGATATTGAAAAATATAAAGACACTTATAAAGGTGGGTGGGATGCAATAAGAGAAGCCAGGTATAACAGAATGGTTAAAATGGGGATTATTGACCCTGAAAAGACAAAGTTGTCTGCTCGTATTAATAATGAACTTAAGTGGGAAAATAATCCAGATAAGGAGTGGGGAGCAAGAGCAATGGCGGTACATGCTGCAATGGTCGACGAAATGGACCAAGGCATCGGAAGGATAATAGATGCATTAAAAAAGTCGGGAGAATTAGATAACACCCTTATTGTCTTTTTAAGCGATAACGGGGCGAGCCCTGAAGATTGCTCAAAATACGGTAAAGGATTCGATAGGCCGGGTCAAACAAGAGAGGGAAAGGAGATTATCTACCCTGTAAATAAAAAAATACTTCCCGGGCCACAGACAACCTTTGCATCAATAGGGCAACTATGGGCTAATGTAGCCAATACACCTTATCAATATGCTAAAGAGCAATCATACGAAGGTGGTGTCCGTACCCCAATGATTGCTTTTTGGCCCAAAGGAATAACAGCAAAGAAAGGCACTATGAGTAATCATGTAGGACATGTAATGGATTTTATGGCTACCTTCATTGATATTGCCGAGACAAAATATCCGTCTGTATATAAAGGAAAATCAATTAAACCAATTCAGGGTTTAAGCTTAGCTTCTTCATTTAAAGGCCAAGAAAATGGTGGACATGAATTTCTATTTAATGAGCATTTTAAAGCAAGATATGCACGATCAAAGGAATGGAAAGTGGTTTCCTTATCCAATGACACTACATGGCATCTTTATAAGATACAGGATGATGAAACAGAGCTAAACGATCTGGCTGCTAAGTTCCCTGAAAAGGTAAAGGATTTAAGTGAAAGATGGCGTAAATGGGCTATTGACAACCATGTATTACCTAAAAAGTAATATTAGCGCGTACCATCACAAACACCCTTGAAATACCCAACCGATTCCGCTATTCCAGCCAAAGGGTCTTTCATGTCTTTTTCGTACTCTAAACTACAAGAGCCTGTATAATTTACCTTTCGTAGCATTTTTACATATGCCGGAATGTCAATTATACCACGACCAAGCTCGCATGTGCTGCCATCTTTTGTTGCAGCAGTTACGTTCTTTAAATGCATATCAAAGATGCGCTTAGAAAACTTCTGAAAATCAGCCACCGAATCGCGCCCGTCTCTTTTGTTGTGCCCCATATCAAAGCATATTCCTACGCGCTCATCAAGGTTTTTGATGAGGTTGTAAATACTTTCTGCGCTTGGGTATAATTTATCTTCAGGGCCATGGTTATGGATGGCGTAACGAATGTTGTATTCTTTTGTTTTTTGGGCAACATAATCCAAGTCGGCATGTAAGGGAATGCCTATGACCAAATCAACACCAACTCTTTTGGCATAATCAAATGCATCGTCAATTTCCTGCTTAGTTTTAGTATATATGGGTCCTACTGCATAGCCTGTTACACCGTTCTCCTTAAGCTTAGCATGAAATGCAGCAATTTCTTCTGGAGTACTTTTGTAAGGCAGATGAAAGTCTTTAATACACAAGTAATGCACATCAACTTTTTTCATCATTTTAAGTGATTCATCCAGATTGAAATTAATAAAGCTATAACCGGCAATACCCAGTTTAAATGGATCGGGCTTTCCTTTATTAGATTCTAGTTTAAATGGTTCGGCATAAACAGATGGTATGCTGGCCAGGGTAGTTGCAGCTACCCCTAATATTCCTTTGTGCAAAAAGCTTCTTCTTGTAGTCATAATGATTTCACTAGTTTCCGAATTTAGTGTTTAAATTCATTTAGTTCAAACTTCGGCGACCGAAAATACTTCGCTTTTCAGCGAAAACGTTTGCGTAAAGTTGAATTTGATTAATCAATAATACCGTACATTTTTTTGAGTCTCTTTGCAGTTCTATTTAACTCCTGATCACTTAAGGGACGATCATAAAGCAGAAACCTTGAGATCTCGCCAATAAAGGATTCTGTACCGGGGTGCTCAATAGCATCACGTTCCTGGCCAATAGAAAGCTTTGAAGAATTTGCCAGTTTATTAACAGGGAAGGGGTGGCTAATAACAGGCAAAGCACCATTATTTAAGTATAATGAAAGCGTAACAGTATCAGTTCCTTTACCCATTCGGCCCATTAAAAGATAATATTTGTCAAATTCAAGTACAGAATTGGCTGTAACTTTAGGATTGTTGTTATCCCAGCGACCAAAGGTTATTCCGTTTCTACTGCCCATCCAGATACTATTGTTGTCATTAAGTCCTGCCCAAATACCTTCATAATTTCCGCCGTTCTTCAAATTACCAAAAAAGGAATTTACATCTTTTAACTCTCCAGATTGTTTTCCGGCCTTTAAAATGCAAAACCACGTATATCCACCTCCTGTAAGTAAATGATCAAATGCATCCTCGTCATGAGCAACAAGCTCTTGCTTATTAAAAGCAATTGTATTGTGTCCATTTAGTTCAGAAAGCTTATTTCTTAAAGATGGCATTCCAGAACCTTTAACTTTTCGCCCCTCATCTCTTTTCACAAACTCTTTAACCGGGGGCAATAAAGCCTGGTTAAGCCATTTCTCAACTCTGTTGTCTTTGTTTGCAACCACTCCCTTATCAGCATCCAGGTCAACAATTAATCCCTTTTGCATAATGTTTATTGGCAATTTGACCAATGCGAATCCACATAAAACAGAAGTCAATAATAATAGGATGAAAGCTATTTTATTCATTAGTTGTATTTGTTAACCGACGTTAAATTAAAGATTTAAATCTTGCATCAAGATAAATATTTAATCAATCAGATTTTTATTTAGATAGTTTTTCTGAAAAACAAAGTATGCCGTGGAAACAAAGACAGGTGGTAGCAACCAGGTTATTCTGTATAGGATTATAAGAAACACAAGGTTAAACAGTATAAAAATCCAAATCAGATAATTCTTTATGTTTAAACCAATCCAATAAAGTAAACTTCTAAATAAGATAAGGATGCTAAAAGCCTGTAGAAGAAGGCTAAAGGAGTGTACTCCGAAATTACCTATAAACCATAGTAGCTCGGGGAGCATTAATATTGCATAATTTAAAAGAGACCCTAAAAACTGCTTTGATATGCTGTAAGGGAAATTTCTCGAGAAATAAAGGTACTTCTCGTTAAAACGAAATTCATAGTAAATAAGTAAACTATGCGCGGTCACAATCATTAATACAACTAAATTGGGAACTGCAGATTCATCTTTAATATCTGAGAAAATTGCTAGTGTTCCGATAATCAGTATCCAGGAGATCGATTTTGTAATCAGATAAGTGATTTTAAGTTTATTAAAAACAAATAGTGTATATAAAAGAAAAAACGACTTATTCCAGTTTCTCAATAACCTGATCAGGACAATTTGCCTATCGATATCTATCAATCTGTTTGAGTGTCTTACATATATCCATACACTAACAATTATTAGCGCTAACAGATAAAGTAAAATAGCAATAGGGATAATGTAATGACCAAAATTAAAGCCGATTATGCTAGCAAATAAGGCATAGATTATCAGTGGAAGGAATATGTTAAACTGCACATAAAACCAGCTCTTAAATTGTTGCCATTTGTCAAATGATGAAATGCTATGATATAGAAATTCGTTATTTCTTGCCGCCAATTGTGTGGTAACATATTGCCAGCTTTTAATGGCATAAATAAAAGCAGCCAAACAGAAAAAACCCATTATTACCGGGCTGCTTACCAACGACAGTGTAATCATCAGATTCCAAACCGTAAAAGCCCATATAGGAACACTTCCCAGTGTATTTATAAAAAAACAATAACAGAGTATTGTACCAAAGAGGAAAATCAACATTCCAGAATGCATCCGGTAAAAACCATATGAGAAGATTTTCATCAATACATTAGTTAATGGCGATTGTTTCATTTCTCCATTGTAAGTGCTTGCTTATCTACAACCAGTACCCGGGCTTTCGTTAATAACGCTTCATTTAACGGCTGATGTGAAGACAAAAGAAAAGTAGTGTTTTCTTCCTCATGCTTTTTCAGTATCCACTGGCATAATATGTCTAATGATTCCGTATCAATAGTAATCAAAGGCTCATCAAGCAGAATTACCTTTGGCCTACCTAAAAAAGCAAGCACTAAGGAGAGCTTTTTAAGCATTCCACTAGAATAAGAGCCCACTGCATTACTCAGATAACTTTCCATTTTCATGCTTTCTATGAAATACAATTCCTGACCAGGGGTTGCCTGTTTTGCTTTTGCAAATAAGGCTATCATTTCCCATCCGGTTAAAAACTCAGGATAAATAGGTTCTGCATCGGCAAAGTTTACCATTTTTCGATAGGCAACACCATCCTTTTTAACGTTCACATTGTTCAATAATATTTCACCTTCAAAGAAGAGAAATCCTCCAATAGACTTTAATAAAGTGCTTTTTCCGGAGCCATTAACGCCTTTAATCCAATAGATACCAGGCTCAATTGTCAGGCTTTCTATCTGTAAAATTGGGTGATAACCATATGATTTTCGGAAGTTATTAAATTGCAGCATTCAGTATACTTAGATTTTAATTGATGAACTTTCACCTTTTTTGGTACAGCCTAAACCATTAGAAGAATTGATAAAGGAAATGTTACATTTATTCAGATCAAATGATATTAGAAATAAAATAACCATTACATTTGTAGCAATTATGTTCAGAGGCCTAATTGCTTTTTCTTTAATTTTCATGATGCTGACTGCTAATTTTAGTAGATTCTTCATTTATGCAGGATTTGAGCTGAACAAGAATTACATTGCATCGGTACTTTGTGAGAATAGAGACAAGCCAATGATGCACTGCAATGGGAAGTGCTACCTGATGAAAAAGCTTAAACAGGCCGAAGAGAAAGAAAAGAATCAAAGCCGTACCGCACAAAAAGGCCATTTTCAAGAAGCACTGATTACGCACAAAACGAACTTTAACTTTTTATCCCAACTAATTAAAGTAATTAAACCTATTGAACTGCCTTTTGCGTTGCCAAGGCATTCAGCTGCTATATTCCATCCACCACAGGCGTAATCAATACGTACAACAGAATTTTACATTCTGATATTTCATGGAATAATAATTATACTTTAATTTTTTATAATGCACCTATTCAGATACTTATGTATATCTATTGGGCTGGCTATGATGTTTTGTCAAACGCAAGCTCAAACAAAGCCTATTAAAGGCCATATCTACGACTCTCAAACACGTCAGCCATTAGCGGGCGTTATTTTAACAACAAATACTGCGCAACAAGTAGGAAAGTCAGATGCGAAAGGATACTTTGAAATCGATAGTGATCAGCCAGACGGACAAATAAAAGCCGCTTTGCCTGGTTACAAATCGCAGATCATTAAAATCAATCCCAATCAAAATGAGCTAAACGTTCAGCTAGAGGCAGACGGAGTAAGCCTCAATGAAGTTAGGGTTGCAGGTTATAGTGAAAACAAAACAAGCAAAGAAACGGCTGGAGGAATCTCGCTGATCACATCGAGAGACATCAGCCGTGGAAGTGCAGTTTCATTACAGCCTGCTTTAAACTCAATTCCCGGGGTTCGAATGGATCAAAGTACACTCTCAGAAGCCCGAATTTCAATAAGAGGTAATGGCGTACGTGCATCCTATGGCATTCGTAACGTGAAAGTTTATGTAAATGAAATCCCGGTTACAGAAGCAGACGGTACCACCCGAATTGAAGCACTTGACGTAAACAGTATCGGTAGATCGGAGGTAATAAAAGGCCCTGCTTCAAGTATATATGGTGCAGGAACTGCAGGGGTTATTAACTTTCAATTACAGCGATCGCCATATCAGGAGCAAAGCATAGAAGCTTCTGCGCTTGTTGGTTCTTATGGCTTACATCGCTTAGCCACCACCTACAGAAGTGGTGGTGATAAGGTGAATAGCTATGCTTCATATGGTTGGCAGGAATACGATGGTTATCGTGAGCATAGCAAAGATATGCGTAGATTTTTAACCGGTAACTTCCAGCTTTTTCCAAGTAATAAACGCATTATTACCTTAATGTTAAACAGAACAACACAGTATTCGCAAATACCTGGCTCACTAACTCAGGATCAGGTTGATGCAGACCCAAAGCAAGCAAACGCTACAAATCTAGATAAAGCGGCCGGTAGATATCAGAACTGGACCAGGGTAGGTCTGGGGCAACAATACCTCTTTAATGATCAGTTCTCTAACACCACAAGTGTTTTTACTTATTTCTACGATTTGAATCATCCACTTCCATATGCGTATATCCGAAATACATATCAAAGTTATGGTGGCAGAACCCGATTTGCCTACGATCCTGGCTTTAGTGTTTTACCTACCAAATTTACTATTGGGGCTGAGTTTAACAGTGGTCTAACCAAGGGAACACAATATGTAAACAATCAAGGTAAAGAAGGAGTAATAAATTCTAATATTGATTATCGGAACACACAATACTCGTTGTTTTATCAGTCTGAAACAGAGCTGGCTCCAAAGACTACCTTAACTTTAGGTATTAGCTATAACAGCCTGAATTATGATGTCCGCGATTACCTGAAACAGAACCAGAGCGGCGTAAAAAAGTTTGACCCGCAAGCTACGCCACGTCTTGCTCTTAGCCATACTTTTAGCGATGCGATCAGCTTACATGCAAGTGTAAGTTCAGGATTTTCTCCGCCTTCAAGTTCCGAAATAAAGAATGTAGATGGCTCTATCAATCCAAATCTACAGGCAGAAAAGGGTTTGAATTATGAGTTTAATGCAAAAGGTAATCTCTTAAAATCTCGCCTGGAATATGATCTTGCTTTATTTAAAATGGATATGAAAGGTGAGCTTATTGCCCAATCTATCCAGCAAGGCATTACTATCTACAATAATTCAGGTAAAACCAGCCACAGCGGTGTTGAACTTTCGTTATCATATCAGTTATTTAAACCGGAAGACGATAGTCAGATTCTTAGCTTACGCCCGTTTGCGGCAATAACCTATTCAGATTTTAAATTTAAAGACTATAAGACTTTAAACGCTCAAAATGAGGTCACAGCCACATATGATGGAAATGAACTAACTGGTATTGCACCATGGATGGTAAATGCAGGGATAGACCTTGAAACCAAAATCGGATTGTATTTCTACGGAAGCTATTTTTATAGTGATAAACTACCTCTAAATGATGCAAATACAAACTACAATCCGTCTTATAATGTTGTAAATGCCAAATTAGGTTACAAGAAACAAATAGTTAAGCACCTAGAATTAAACATTTATGCAGGTCTGGATAATATTCTGGATAAAAGCTACAGCTCCATTGTTTCGTTAAATGCAGCCAGCTTTAACGGAGGTCAGCCAGCATATTTTAATCCCTCGCCAAAACGAAATGGTTATAGTGGGTTAAATATTAAATACATATTCTAACAATTATTAAAATGAACAGAATACTAACAATACTGTTAACAGGATTCATTTTTCTTACAGCATGTAAGCAAAAGCAAGAGAAAGCTACAATTGGAACTTTAAGTACTCATGGGATAGCAGTAGGGGCTTACCTAACGCAGGATAGCAAAGGCAATCCGATTCTCTGCTGGTCTGAACAAGATGGTAAAGATTCTCTTTATCGCTTAAAATATGCAAGTTATAATGAACAAACAAATACGTTTGGCAACCCAATTACTGTTCCCGCTTCCAGTGGGATCAGTACATCTGCCGAGAGTATGGGTAAAGTAGCTTTTAAAGCCGATGGCACTGTGATAGCTGTGTACTCAAAGCGGTTTCCTAATGAAAAGAACCCTTATGCAGGTGCTATTTATTACAGTTCTTCTATTGATAGTGGGAAAACCTGGTCTGCATCGCAATTTCTTCACTCAGATACAACACACAATTATGGTCGCAGTTTTTTTGACGTCACAACCTTAAAAGATGGAGAACTTGCTGCCGTTTGGCTTGATGGGCGTTTTGGCAAAAGCATTAAAGGCTCAGCCTTATTCTTTACCAGAACAACCAAAGGCAAAGGATTTGGTACAGATACCTGCCTCGAAAAAGGTACGTGTGAGTGCTGCAGAACAGATATTCTTACTGATAAAGCAGGGAATATTCATTTAGCTTACAGAAATATTACATTTCCAACAGGTCTTTCAGACAAACAGGTTCGGGATATGGGCTATAAGCTATCTGTCGACAACGGAAAAACTTTTACTGCTGTAAAAACCATTAGTAACGACAATTGGCAAATAGATGGCTGTCCGCATTCGGGTCCCTCACTTGCAGTTACAAAAGAGGGTGTAAATGCAGTTTGGTTTACCGCAGGAGGCGGATCAGGTATCTATAATGCATCATTAAACAAGGCCCCGGATTTTGATAAACGCAGGTTAATTACGGCTCAGGGCAGGCACCCTCAGTTAATTTCTCTAGCAAATGATCAGCTGGTTATGGTTTGCGAAGAATTAAAAGAAGAGCCAAAAGAAAAACCAATGAAAATGGACCATTCTCATGGAGCAATGACCATGAACCATGGGCCTGCGGTAAATTCAAAAATAGTATTGAGAACTTTAGCATCAGGGAAAGAGGATAAAACTACGTCAATTACAGATGGACAACAACCAGATCATCATGCAGTAATAACCTCTATAAATAATGGGACGTTGGTAGCCTGGGTAAGAGAAAAGAATGGACGGTCAGAAATATGTTATACGCAGATAAATCTCGATTAATAGTAATTCGCTACATTTTTAATGATATATTTCGCAGGATGTATCAAAAATGTAGCGAAATTTCTTAAAACACTTTCATTATCAAAATGTTCTAAATACAAACCTTATATTATGAAATTCAAAAAAGTTGATCATTCAAAAACCTCCTTTGGATTTATAGCTGGACTTGCAGTTGGCATAGTTGTAAGTGTTTTATTTACCCAAAACAAAGCTAGTACAATCAAAGAAGAGCAAATAAACAAGCAAACTGACCTGATTAAAACGGACGAAATAGCTAATCATCTTGCATACCTAGGTCACCAGGCAGAGCAAAACACGTTAGATTAAAGCTGATTTTATCTACAAGTTGAGCAAAATTTTTCTTGTAGTGGGTAATAAATAGACGCAGAGCGTACTGAAGTGACGATAAACGATGCTAATGTCATTGGTATGCTATTTGCCTATATGCACAACGTGATAGAATTTTTTTGTCGCGATTTATCCTCCTTGTTTAACATAATTTAATGAAAGTAACCTATACACAAACTCAATCCAGGAAAATTCTTCTTGCTTTTTTGGCTATTGTAATTGTTTTGGCGGTTGCTGCACTTTTTGTGCGCAACTCTATATCGCATAAATTAGAAAACATAGTTAAGCAAGCCAACAATGTAGACGTTGATGGTTCCAAGCCTCAGCAAATACTGCTCTTGCTACACCAGGCAGAAGACGATTTTCAAGAATCCTTACTTAATGTTAAAAGCACAAAAAGTGCAGACTATAAAGCAAAGCTGTCTAAAGCCTTTAACGAGATTGATACCCTGTTAAAAAGAACCACGGATACACTTCAATTAACGCCTGATCAAAGCATAAAAGTGAAAGACTGGTATAATAAAAAGCTGCACCTTTCAGACAAGTTGTATTCTCTTAAGCATAATTTTGATTCTTTACTAACAGTTTATGCTACTTTTGAAACTGAAGGAAGCAAGGGCGAAGAAAAACTGGTAACGAGTATCAAATCAAGCAATAAAGTAAAAAGCAAAACAGATACCGTTCGTAAAGAAGTAATTGTTCAGAAAAAGGGCCTTTTTTCAAGATTAAAGGATGCTATTTCTAACAAAACAGCTACTTCACCGACAGCCGTAGTTGAGATTAACCATCGGCAGGAAACTGAGACCTCAGCTCTTGCAACCCGAAAGGGGATTGGTCGTGATAGGGCAGTATACCTGGATAAATTGCAGCAACTGCAGGAAAGAAATGTAAAAATGCTTACCATGCAGCGCGAATTGATAAGCTTGAATGATCACATTAGTACTGAACTGGAAAACATAATTAACGAAGTTAAGACGCTGAACTACAATATGGCCGATGAATTTAAAACAATGGCCTTTAAAAGTTACCGGGAATCAACAGATTTATTGAACAGGCTGTATTTGGCAGCTCTTTTCCTAGTTCTTGTTTTTGCCTTGCTGCTCATTGTATTTATAATAAAGCTTAACGGTTCTGAAAAACAATTGCGGAAGGAAAACGAGAGAGCAGTTACCATTGCACAGCAAAAAATGGATCTTTTACTGCATATGAGTCATGAAATAAGGAATCCGCTAACCGCTATTAAGGGGTTCTTATATATATTCAGCCAAACAGAATTATCAAAACGTCAATCCGATATGTTAGATTCTATCCGATTATCGTCGGATATGCTATTGGGTACTTTGAACGACACCTTAGATGCGGCGAAAATGGAGAACAGTGAATTTAAGTTCAATACCGATCCGTTTAACCCCGATTTTATACTCAGAGGTTTAATAGAAAATATGGAATTCAGTGCCACGAAAAAAATGCTGAAACTGAACTACGAATTTGAAGGAGATAAAGAGGCCATACTACTCGGTGATAGTTTTAGGTTAAAACAAATTATGATTAACCTGTTAAGCAATGCCATAAAATACACCAAAGAAGGAGAAATTGCTGTAAATGCCAAATTAACAAAAGTAGACAATAAACCTAGACTAGAGATAGGCATAAAAGATACGGGAATGGGGATCAGTACCGAGCAGCAAACTAACCTGTTCTCCAAATATTACCAAACAAATTCCTCAAAAGGTAAAACCGGTACAGGCTTGGGACTCTATATCTGTAAGCAGTTTGTAGAACTTCAGGGTGGTAAAATAAGCGTAAATAGCACAGAAGGAATTGGGAGTACCTTTAGTTTTTACATTCCATATCTTGAAAATAATAGCAATGGCGAGACAGTAGTAAATCAAACTACAGAGGATCCTTTATCATTATTTAATGGAATAAGTATACTTGCTGTTGATGACAACGAGCTAAATCTGAAATTCCTGAAAATGATGACGCAAAAATGGAACGTTAAGTTCTATAGTGCAACAAACGGGAAAGAAGCGTTGGATATTCTTGCTAAAGAAACCATAACAGTAGTTTTAACTGATATTCAGATGCCAGAAATGGATGGATATGAACTGCTTCAATCCATAAAGAGATTACCTAATCCACTAAACAAGCTACCTGTAATTGTAATTAGCGCGAGCCCGGAAGAATTTGAAATGAATAAAATACTGACCAAGGGGTTCTCAGGTATAGTTAGCAAGCCATTTGTAGAAGCAGGTTTAATAGAACAGATCGTTAAAGCATTAAAGGCGTAGGGGTTGTTTAAATAGATCAATAAAAAAGGCTGTATCATTGATACAGCCTTTTTTATTGATCTATCTTATTTTAATGTTTCCCATTGTTACTATTCCTGTTACCATGTTTGTCATTGCCTTTACCTTCACGGGATTTGTCATTACCTTTTGCTTCACGGTATTTGTTTTTCGTAGGTTTAGCTTGTCTAATGCTTCTGCTATCTCTAATTACTCTTTGTTTTCCTTTGTAACCTTTGTACTTGCTGTATTCTTTAACATGTACCTTATGCGATAAATAAGGTTTAGGTGAGTTAATTACAACTTTGTAACTATTGTACAAATCATAGTTCCTATACCTTGATGGCAAGCTATTATTAAATACCCAATTTCCATTATTCAGATAAATGTATTGTTTATTAGGTACGTTGTAATAAGCATCTATATCAGGAAGATAATAATAATCAACATGATCATAACCAGCCGGACCCCATTGAGGTTGCGAACCTATATTTATATTTACGCTTACCTGCGCTTGAGTGTTTATACTGCTTAACGAAGCTACTCCGAAAACTACAGCTAAAAGTATTCTTTTCATTTTTTGTGTGTTTTATTTGATAGCCATAGTGCAATGCCTATGCCGCAGACCATAAAAATATACACTCAATCTGCCAGATCTGTTAATTTACCGACCGAAAGCACGAATATATCGACAGGATCAATCAAATAATCTTTTATATTCGTTAGATATTCTTAAAAACTGGAAAAATCAGATGAGAACTTCTGTCCTAACTTTGCTACTTTTACTATTCGCGTTGATTACTAACGCCCAATCTACCTATGTAAGGCTTATTACAAACAAAGGAAACATTACCTTGATGTTGTACGATGAAACACCCAAACATAGAGACATGTTTCTCCAAACTATTAAAAAAGGTCTTTACAATAACGCGCAATTTAATCGGGTCATTAAATCCTTTGTAAGCCAGGGAGGGGAGCTGGATGAAACTATCCTTGAAAGAGAAAAACTGCATCCTGAAATGCCAATACAACGGTTAGCCGCAGAGATAACCCCAACACTGTTTCATAAAAAAGGTGCTCTTGGAGCTGGCAGAAATGACAATCCCGAAAAGAGCTCATACCTTACCCAAATATATCTGGTAGTAGGTAAACCGCAAACAGAGGAACAACTGGATGCCCTGGAAAAAAAGAAAGGCATTAAGTTCTCGCAATCACAGCGAATTACTTATAAAACAATAGGGGGAACACCTCACCTGGATAATGACTATACCGTTTTCGGCGAAATAGTAGAAGGAATGGATGTGGCTGATGCCTTAAATGCTGTAAAAACAGATAAAAATGATCTTCCATTAGAAGCTGTAACCTTTAAACCGGTAGTGTTATCTAAAAAAGAAGCATCAAAATTTAAAGAAATAAAAAACTAATAATCTGGTATATTTAGTAATAGCTATTTAAATAAATTGTATGGATGCACATGAACTAAGAATTGGAAATATTGTTGGCTTTAAAGATGGAAGCTGGTTTGTTGTAACCGAGGAGCACTTTAAAACCCCAAAATTTTGGGAATCATTTCATGGTTCCTATCAGGGGGTTCCAATAAACGAATATTGGGCATCATCACTGGGATTGCAGGTTAAACTAAGCTCATTCATTACTTATGTAGAAGATAGCCAGGGCCAAAGCAATGAGTTTAATTTGTTAAATTCAGTTGACGAGAATAATCATGAAATCTGGGTTGTACAGTATAACGAGCACACTTTGAAAAGGGTAGAGTATGTTCACCAGATTCAGAATCTGTTCTTTGCTATTAGCGATTACGAATTAACGTTGGCGTTGTAGGAGAAGCGGATAACGATCAACTTTAAACCCCAAACTGATTCAAATGATGATTAAGGTGTTTGTAAAACATATTATTCCATTCTGCTTTAGTGAGTACACCAAATGAATGCGATTCTTTATTATCGAAGTGACTTTCGCCTAACTGCTGCGTTTTTTCAATATAGCTTATCAAACGTGCTTTTTCAGTTTCAAACACCCGGGGATCAGTAATTAGAAATTGTGGTGCTGTAGCACCATTCTTACCATAAGGTTTTTCATTAACAACCTTATTCTTGATCATCATCTTTAAAATGAACTTTAAAAAGGCATTTGGATTTTTATGAATATTATCGAACACCAATTCGTACGTTACATTACAATGTGCAAGCATGCGTGCAACATCCATTTTGCCCCATTCAGGTTGGCTTTCAGGTGTTAGCTTGTTTATTCTTGCAATTATTTCATCAGAAACTGATTTATTAAAGATATTAGGTAATGCCATTTTTAAGATTGCTAATAAAGATTAAATGCCCTTTGCTAATCAGCAACAAGGCGCGATTAAGTTAGTTAAAAAAACTAAAACTACCACCGTAATCACGGATGTGATCTCTATAAACAGTATGATAATGCACCTCAGCTGGAAATACTGCACCTGGCTGGCAAATAAACTCTATCCATACAGAAGGGCCATCAATCCGTATATAATCACCCTTATTGGTAAGCGTAGGTCCACCAAAATATGCTATATAAGTGTTGTCTAATTCTGCTGTGTAAGATGCTATTAGTTTTTTGGCAGTAGCATCATCAGCAATTTGAACCCAGGCCTTCATGGCGTCAATTACCAGCGCCTTTTGCTGTTTGTTTAGTATGCCCACTTTTAATCCAGCTTTTGTGGCAGGAAATTTACCATCAGCACCAGGGCCAGCAGATACATCGCCAAAACCACTGCTTAATTTGGCACTTTCTAATTGCTCAGCGCTCAAAGAAGCCAGGATCGCTATCAAAAGATCATGATTGGCTTTAAGAGGGGCGTAGGTAACTCCATTTGCAGTCCAGGTTTTGGGCTCTAAGCCAATAAAAAGTGGCGAAGCACTAATAACCTTACCATTATCAAACGTTAAGTTAACTGCCAAATGGTGGCCGCCTAACTGAAGTTGCCATTTGCCTGTAATACTTGGCTTACCAAGAAAAGCAATAATATAATTTCCCTCGGAGTATCCCTTACGGCCAGTTCCCAGAAAAGCATCAGCAGCTAAAATCTGCATTGCCTGGTCATAACCTTTAGAAGGAAGCGTTCCCATAGCAGCCTTAACTAATGCTTTAGCATTTTGAAGCTGTATGTCTGTTAGTGAGCCTAATAAAATCCCAACTCTACATTGCAATCCACACGGAAGATTGGTCCATTTTGTAGCATTTTCTTTAGTATAACCAATTACAGCTGCCTTTTGCTCATCCGCATTTAAAGATTCAATAAAAGTGTTTGCCGTTCTTATAACGGTCGTAACTGATACTGCCTTGCTATTCTGGCTGCAAACCAATACAAGTAACATACAGAATAGTGCACCTAGGTTTTTCATTTGGTTTTTTTATCCAAATTACTAAAAAACGGTGGAATGCTAAAGTTCCATTTGACAACAATTGGGATCATAAGGAAGATGGATACAGATAAAGCCATTACTTAGAAGAGAAAGGACGATGTCTTCTACATGAAAGAAAGTTCCTTCGATCCTAAGTATCCTATCCTCGTCTTCCAGATCAAATGAAATCTTAAAAGCAGGGTATGCACACAATAGTTGGCTAATAATATTCATCGCAGCTGCCGGGTGCTTAACATTTGTTTTGAAAATTGCTACCATAATCATTTGTTTTGAAGTGTTACTTCTTCTTTCCCAGAATAGAAAATGGATTAAATGATATACCTATATTAAAGTAAAATACCGGATCAGGAGTGATTTTATAAACGGGGTCAGCAAATGAATCCTCTTTTTTAAATACTCTCCCCGAAGGTGTGTATTTCATCCCGCTTTTTGCTGTCAGCATAAAATGTCTCCCAATTGCATGCTCGTAAGTCAGTCCTGAATTGATATCCAGTTGCCCATACTCATATTTTTGGTTAGTGCCATCCAGATTATAAAGGTAAAATGCAGTTCTGTCCAATTCAGAGCCGAAAGAAATTCTCCCGTTGCGGTTAAAAACAAATTTTCTCAGATACACACTTCGAGGAAGCACAATGTCTGCTATCAAGCCGTTGTTGAATTTATGTTCATAAGAGAAGGTGGGGACAAATGGAGTCGGTGCGCTAGGGTCAATGCTGACCAATAATCCGGCGGTCATTTTTGTGCGTTGATTGGCTTTCAATACCATTGTTGCCGTAATCATTCCTCTAACTCTTTCCAAATGTTTGTCGCTACCATCCAACATCACACTTGAGCTGTAAACCATCCGTTTTCCGAACAAGGATGAAAAATAGGTTAGATTCAGAGATGAAAATAGATAATGAAAATCGTTAGACGTGGTGATGATGGTTGATGTACCCATCTTACTAATTTCTGCCTCTGCCGAGGTTAACCTATATCCCAGTGTTGTACCTAAAATCCAGCTCTTGTGTTTAATGAGGTTAATATTGGCACTCACCTTAACCTGTTGAAAGCGATTTATCCTACTTTCAGGTAAGAGGATTCGGCCTTTGTTTAGTTTGAAATTGAAGGGAGCAGTTTGGGTAAACTCAATATTTAGTGGGCGGGTTATTGTAAATTTGTCGGCAGCAAAAGTAGCCACTCTCTTAGGGAAGTTCAAACTGTCCTGCCTACCTTTAGGGATGCTATCTTTAGTCTGAGAAAAGCTATTGATTGATAAGGCGAGTATACTCAATGTTGCCACAGTTCTTCTTATTCTGTTCATATGTTATGTTAAAATTTTGAAAGAGATTGGGTAAATCCGGACGCAAAGGAATACATAATGCGCACACACATTTTTGTTATTATACCAGACCCCCTGAATAATATACCAGATCGCCTCAATGCCATACCAAACCTTAAACCCGAATTTGGTATATTACATAGACCATTTGGTATAATTTTGCAAAGTGAACTATTGCATAACCCTATCTTTGCAGCAATAGAAAATTAAATGAAAGCAGATCTGGAGCTTAAGAACACAAATCTCTTGCAGGTTATGGTTGATGATCGGTACAGGATACTGCGTCATGCTGTACTTTTGCTGGTCAGTCTGGTGGTAATTTACTATTCCAATTGGCAGTCTGAATTTTCAGGACTTTTTAGTTATTACAGGTCGTTATGTGTTTATGGGGTATTGATTGCCATGTGTTACATCAATATGTACATATTGGTTCCGGTTTTCTTTTTTAGTGGAAAGTATTTGTTCTACCTGGTTCTGCTTTCGATCCTGGTATTACTTAGCCTCACTTTCTTATCCAGCTTATTTGATGCCTATCTGATGCCACAAGGAGGCAATTATAAGGAGCATAATAAAGGCTTTTTAGAGGGCTTTTTTATAACGGCATCGATCATTCTGATCACAACTATGATTAAATTATTTCAACGCTGGACAAAAGACAACGAGCGGATTGCCGAGTTGAACAATATTACCCTGAGGATGGAACTCAATGAGCTAAGAAATCAGATCAATCCACATTTCCTTTTCAATATGTTGAATGGCATAAAAGCACTGATACGCACAGATCCTGAGAAAGCTAATCTTGTCATCATGAAACTTTCAGAATTTCTAAGGTATCAGATTTATGAAAATAATGAAGAAAAAACACTATTGAAATCAGAAATCACTTTTTTATCGAATTTCCTGAATCTGGAGATGCTCAGGAGAGACAAGCTTTCTGTTGACATCAGTATTCCTGATAATCCCGGAATATTGAATAATATTTTTGTACCACCCAACTTGTTTACAACCTTTGTAGAAAATGCCGTTAAACATAGTGTAGATATTAGTGGCGGGGAACCTTATATCACAATTAAATTTGTAATTGCTGATGCTGAGATTCATTTCTTTTGTACTAACTCCAAAGACCCACTGTTTACACCTCATGATCAAAAGAACAGCGGATTAGGGCTGGCAAACATTAAACGTAGGCTAGAGTTGCTCTATCAGAAGAATTTTTCTTTAACTATAGATTCCACAGAAAATCAATTTTCAATTCTATTAAAATTGTCCTTATGAACTGTATCATTGTAGATGATGAACCTCTGGCCAGAGCAGAAATGGAAGCGGTAATAAACGAAGTATCTTCTGCCAAAATACTGGGAAGTTTTTCAAATGCCTGGACAGCCCTTAATTTTCTGAAATCAAATAAAGTGGATCTGGTTTTTTTAGATATCGAAATGCCAATGGTTACCGGACTAGATTTTGCTGTACAATTATCTGGGTCAACCCTAGTTATATTCACAACTGCTTACCCACAATATGCCTTAAAAAGTTATGAGCTTGATGCGATCGATTACCTGCTAAAACCTATAGACAAGTGGAGGTTGGATAAAGCGATCAAAAAAGCCGAGACTTACCAAAGCTTGCTATTAAACAACCCTGAAAAGAATATTCTTGAAGGTAATACGGCAGACTTCCTTTTAATCAAATCAGACAGAAGATTTCACCGGATCAAATTCGAGGATATCAGATTCGTTGAAGGACTAAAGGACTACGTGGTAATCCACTTGGATGGCCAAAAGCTGATTACTGCGATGAACTTAAAAACCTTTCACCAAAAAATTCCCCAAGACATCTTTTTGCGTGTAAGTAAATCTTATGTGGTGAACAAAAATTATATTGAATCTTTTGATCACCATACTATTTACCTTGGCACAAATGAACTGCCGATAGGAGAGGTTTACAAAAAAGACTTCTTTACGATATATTCAGGAGGTTCAATTTCCCCTGAAATTTGAAGCAAGTGCTGCTTATTTCGCCTTCGCTTATTTAGTTCTGGTAAAAAATTCAATAATGAAAGATTGAATAAAATAATTCTTTAGTTGCAGTAACTAATTTTTTAGCTGATATTTGATCATAAAAAAAGTTGATGGATATAAAAGATTTGACGAAAGTTGAAAGCCAGTTGATGCAGGTGCTTTGGAAATTAGAAAAAGCATTTGTTAAAGAAATTATCAATGAGCTGCCTGAGCCCAAACCAGCCTATAGCACCGTTTCTACCATTATCAGAATTTTAGAAAATAAGGGGGTAATTGGTTATGAAGCTTTTGGCAAAACCCATCGTTATTATCCACTTATCACAAAGGAAGAATACATGCGCCATGAAGCAGATAAGTTTCTGGGCAATTATTTCTCAAATTCTGTACAGGATATGTTTTCTTTTTTTGTTCGTGAAAAAAAAATAGACCTGAAGGATGCAGAACAATTGCTAAAAATGATTGATAAAATTAAAGATTAAACACATGGAAGCCCAGCTTTACTTTTTCTGGTCGAGCATTTTGCTGACGATATTTTACCTTTTTTATCTGGTGCTGCTTAAACGCGAAACGTTTTTTCTGTTGAATAGAATTTATTTGTTGTCTGCAGTTTGTTTGTCGATGCTGCTTCCATTGCTAGATCTTTCAACCTTAATTGCACTGCCAAAAATGGAATTGATGGTTTCTACATTATCAGCCATTGGTGGTGGAAAGCTGGTAATTGTAGCCGAAAAAGAATTTAATTGGTTGCCTATCATTTACTGGATTGGTGTAACGTTTAGCGCAGGTTTATTATTGATTAAACTTTTTGGTGTAAAAAAGCAAATGCAATTACCAGAAAAGGGCAGTGCCTTTTCGTTTTGGAGAACAAAAGTGATCGACCACGAACTAGATAATTTTGTAGCGATTGATGCGCATGAAAATGTACATGTAAAACAGTTTCATACATTAGATATACTAATGATTGAACTGATTAGTCTATTCTTTTGGTTCAATCCGTTTATTTATTGTTACCGTAGTAGTATAAAGTTTATCCACGAATACTTGGCTGATGAACATGCTGCGAACTTCGCAGCAAGCAAGAAGCAATATGCAATTGTGCTGTTTTTACAGAATTTTAAAGCCGGATCAGCTTTGACGAATACTTTTAACAACCCTTCATTATTAGAAGCACGGATCAATATGTTGCAGCGTAAAAAATCTAATACTTATCGTTTGTGGAAATATGCCTTGTGTATGCCATTGATTATTTTTATGACGATGTTGTGCTCATTCGATGCTTCAGATTTTAAGAGCTACGGCATAAACAAAATTGATAATGCAGCAAGTTTCCCTGGTGGATTTGAAGCTTTCACCAAATATTTGATTAAAACCGCGAGAAAAGTTTCCGATAAAGATGGAAGGGTTATGGTCAGTTTCGTCGTAGAAACAGATGGAGAAATTACAAACGGAAAAGTTGAAAATGGTTTAGATGAAGCAAGCGATAGAGAAGCTTTACGGGTAATACAATTAAGTCCGAGATGGAAGGCAGCTTTACAGAATGGAAAAAAAGTACGTTCGGCTTATCAAATAGGAATAAATTTTAGATCTGATAATCAGATAAATAAGGGACATAATTAAGTATTTAGTTGTTATGTCTAATAAATTAGTTGTATGACTAATTTATTAGTTATATGTTTGGGTTATTCAAATTAACCCAAACGTTATGCTTTATTTAATTCTTAAATCTTCTCGATTTTATTACTGTTTAGGTTTCATCTTGCTCTTCAGCGCAATGATTCTCAACGCTCAACAAAAACCTGGCAAAATTAGTGGCGATGTAGTGGATGAAAATAGCGTTGCACTTCCATTTGTGCAGGTGATTTTAAAAAACAGTCGAGATTCCAGCACTATTAAAGCGGTGCTTGCTGATGACAAAGGACACTTTGCATTCGAGATTCCTGCAGGCAAATATTTGATAGAGCTCAAGATGATGGGTTATGGCACTGTTTATTCTAAAGTTTTCGATATTGCTAGTGCGCAAACTGAATCACTAGGCTTCATACAACTTAAACCGGTTGCAACACAATTGGCTGCGGTAAGCATTTCTGCACCACCTCCATTTGTAGAAAGAAGGGCTGATAAACTCATTGTTAACCTGAATGGATTGGGTTCCGGTGCGCCAATTATAGAAGTAATGAGCCAGTTTCCTGGTGTAACCGTTACACCAGATGATCGGATTAGTCTAAACGGGAAATCGGTTGAGATTTATATCGACGGCAAAGCCACCGTGCTTTCTGGTGAAGCATTAGCTGGCTTATTAAAAGGTATGTCTTCATCGGCTATTCAAAAAGTTGAACTCATTGCTCAACCGTCAGCTAAATATGATGCTGCAGGAAACGGTGCCATTATTAACATTATCCGCAAACGCAATTATAAAGCCGGATTGAACGGGAATATCTATGCTGGCGGTGGTAAAGGAACATTTGGAAAAGCGAATGGCGGCATCAACCTAAATTACAAAGGAGAAGCTTATAACATACTATTAAACTTGGATTATAATTACAATGATTATTTCTACAACATTTACATTGCATCCACCTTCTTTAATGCTAATGGAACACCAATCGGGCACTCTGTCTCCGATATTCAAAGTACCAGAACCAACTCCAGTTATACACCCAACTTGGGCGTAGATTTTTATCTTTCTAAACGTACTACCTTGTCTGCTTCAGTTAAACCGGGATTTCAAACCTTTGATCGGGATGGTTTTGCGAACATCAATAATACTAATCAGGCAGGAAATGACGTTTCGCAATCTAAATTTGTCAATCTGGTTGGTATTCGCGCAACTAATTTTTCCTCAGGATTGCGCTTACAACATCAATTTGATACTGTTGGACGAGAACTAACCGCCGATTTAGATTATTACCGTTATGGGAACTATAACGATCAGGATAATCGAACCATAACTTTCAGTCCAGTTTCAGATTTGCCAAGTGTGATAGTGCAGAACCGAGTTTTTGATGTCTATGCATTCAAAATGGATTATGCTCACCCATTAGGCAATGGTCGTCAATTAGAAATGGGCATGAAAACAAGTTATGTCAATTCCGGAAATTCTAATTTTTATCAGGATATGAATGGTCAGCAAACCGATTTATTCGATTATAAAGAAAGTATTTCTGCACTCTATTTAACTTATGGTCGTACTGGTCAAAAATTTTCATATCAGTTAGGTATAAGAGGAGAATATACGCATAGACAGAGTAGGAGCTACCTTCAACCATTTCCATCACTCCATTTCGATTATAAACTAACTAAAAATCATAGCCTTACATTAGGACTCAACAAAAGGGTAGAACGTCCGGGTTACGAAAGTTTAAACCCGCTGGTACGCATCATTAGCAGTAACAATTTACAACAGGGAAATCCTGCACTTCTCCCTGTAATTGCCTACAATGCCGACTTGTGGTATGGCTATAAAAATGCATTTTTCTTTGGCCTAACTTACAGTTACAGTGTCAATGATTTTACCAGTCTCTCTGTCCCCTTAAATGACAGCGTTATTACTACATTGCCTGGCAATGCCGATTATAGTGGTTATTTCACACTGCAAGCCATGTACGGTAAACAAGTGCTGCCATGGTGGTATACGAGCACTAATGTTATTTTATCGAAACGATCTTTTAAAGGTCAATTTAATGGTGTTTTATTACAGAATGATGGTATTTTTAGTCTTTCTGGAACTTCCTACAATAGTTTCTCGCTCAGCAAGAATTTCTCCTTCATGTTTCTTTTCAATTACCAGGGTAAAAGCATAAACCGCTCCATTACCAACCAAGCTTTTGCCTATTTAACTACGGGTGTTCGGCAGCAGTTTTTAAATAAACGAGCCTCCGCCCAACTTAGTATTGTTGATCTATTTAAATCATACCGAAATTACTACCAACAAAATAGTGGCGCTGTACAACAAGTATGGCGGAATCAGTTTGAAACCAGAATGGTGAAATTAAACTTCAGTTACAACTTTGGGGGTACCATAAAAAATACTAAGAAAAGTAATAGTGCAGAAGAAGAAAGGAAACGAAGTACATTGAACGAAAATTAAAATATCATATCTCCTAAACTTCAAATCCATTTCCCAACAAACTGAGCAAAAGCATCTTTGTGCTGGTCGCCAACGCTGATCATCATCTTGCCAATATGCACTGAGCTTTTGGTCATCGATGTGATCTTATCCAGCGAAACGATAAACGAACGATGAACGCGCATGAAACGTTTCGGGGGTAATTTTTCTTCCAACGCCTTCAGACTGGTGCGCGATAGGGTTGCTTTCTCGGAGTTCTTCAGTGCAACCTTTACATAATCCTTCAAACCTTCAATGTATAGAATATCATCAAGGGCGATGCGTACAAGTTGATACTCCACCTTCAGAAAAAGATAATTGTCGTCTGCACTTTCTGTTTCATTTGTCACGAGCGCTTGTGCAGCGGGCCTGTTTAACAATTCAGCGTAATTCAAAGCCTTTTGGGCGGTACGGTGGAACTCTTTGTAATTAAAGGGCTTTAGCAGATAATCCAAAGCATCTACCGTGTATCCCTCCAGGGCGAACTGATTGTAAGCGGTAGTAAATATAATACGTGGCTTATCAAGCCCTGTGTCCAGCACGCGTGCCAGCTCAATGCCATTCAGATCGGGCATTTGTATGTCCAGAAATATAAGGTCAATCTTTTCAGTACGAATGGCTTTTAGCGCATGCACAGCATTAGCGTATTTTCCTGCCAATTTTAAAAAAGGTGTTTGCTCAATAAATTTGCACACCTGACTAAGTGCCAGGGGTTCATCATCAACTGCGATGCAATTCAATATCATAACAGATCCAGAATTAAGTGAACAGTGTACTCATTATTGGCATTAATCTCGCAGATCTCTAGTTTATGTTTATCTGGGTAAAGCAGCTCAAGCCTCCTGCGGGTATTCACCAAACCAATGCCGCCACTAGTATCTAAGCTAACACTATTATCCTTCATTATCGAATTTTTTACAGTAATATCAAGAACGCTGTCCTGTTGCTGGATTAGGATATCGATATGACTTTGCGCTGTCGCACTCACCCCATGCTTAAAAGCATTTTCAAGAAAAGGTAATAAAATCATTGGTGCCATCGGCATATCCCTTAGGTGCGGGGGGGTATCAATGTTTACCTTTACCGCCTCGGTTAGCCGCAATTGCATCAGACTTATGTAATCCTCTACAAAGGCTATTTCCTGGCTCAGCCGGGTTTGTCCCTGTTGGGTTTCGTAAAGCAAATACCGCATCATGCGCGAGAGCTGATGAATGGCATCACCAGCCATATCCGCATCAACCTGGGTAAGCACATAAATATTGTTAAGTGTATTAAAGAAGAAATGCGGGTTGATCTGAGCCTTAAGAAACGACAATTCTGAAGTGATCTTATCTTTTTCCATTTCCTCACGTTTCTGCTTGTCTTTTTGCCATTTCCCAATGGTGGCCAGGCTGGTACTAATACCAAGCACCATAACAGAAATAACTAAAGTGAACACCTGCAATATATTTTCTCCGCGGTGCGCCAGTATCTTCATCATCACTCGTTTATGAAAGGATTCATCAAATAACCATTGATGAAAGTTAAGCGCCGGTTCACTCCAACCATCTAAAAGTACGATAACTATAATTACACCAATGATTATTGCAAAATAGTAACCAGGATGTTTTTTTAACAAAAACCTTGGCACCAGAACAAAGGCATTGATATAAAATGCGATTACAAGCAGGCAAAGTGTAATTACCTGTCTTATCCAGAACGCATAATGAATATTAATTCCTGAAAAAAAGGGCAGATAAAAAAATATGGCCAGACCGAATACACTCCAAACCAGGATATGTATCAATATGGTTATTAGCTTGCTTTTTGACAGTAGTAGTTTCATTTCATAAAACTGGTTTCATTATTTGTCCGGAACATGACAAAAACAGTGCAATATCACTTATTAACTAGTTTCCTGCAAATTCAAACGCTATTGAGCCATTTTGTGCCGACGAACAGCCATTTTTCATCCTTTAACGGGGCTTACTGTTTTTTTGATAGATAAAATGTCTTTAGTCGAACAAAAAGAAACCTCTGTCTATGATCGGCTGGTCGCGGTATATTACATTTTAGGACGTGTAAATAATGTTTTTGCTTTGTCTCCATGAAGAAGCATTTAATATCAACATTTATTCTTATCGCCTACAGTGCGATCCTGATCAAGGTAATGGTATTCAAGGATGTGCCCTTGATTAGGATAGGCTCACTGATGATTTATTTTGGAGGATCGCAAACAGGCCCGGCCAATTTGGTGCCTTTCAAAACCATTTTGGTATATCTGCTGGGCGAGAAGGGCTTGATAATCGGAGGCATAAATCTTATCGGAAATATTATTTTGCTAGTACCAGTAGGTTTGCTGGGGCCTTTGGCCTTTCCGAATATCACATGGAAAAAAATGCTTGCGCTTGCAGTGGCCGCCGGTTTTGCTATCGAGGGATTGCAAGTAATATTGAGCGTAGGCATTTTTGATATCGATGATGTTATATTAAACGGACTCGGAGTTATAATAGGTTATTGGGCATTTACCGTTCTGGCAAAGAAGTTAAGCCTGATGGAGCCTAAAAGTATTAAGATTGCGGCAGTTGTACTGATGGGGATTATTGCCGGAACTGCTTGTTATGGCCTGGTTAGTTATCATAAGGGCCAATTTCCGGTGCGTTTCGAACCTGGTCCAGAGAGTGGTCGGTCTGACCGTGCTGATAAGAGCCAAGGTGGAATTCCTCAAGGCAACGACCCCTGTGGTGGCACCGGTGGCCTAGGAGAGATCGTAAATACTGGAAATCACGCCATTACTATTCAACGGAGCGACGGCGGAAAAGTAATTATTAAGCTTACCAGCCAGACAACTATCAGAAACTCAACTGGCACCATATTAGTGTCCGATTTGAAAATCGGCAACAGGGTAACAATAGTCACATACGAATCAGATCCAGACGGTAACAAAATTGCAACAGCTGTTTTAGTCTGCAACACACCAAATCAAGGATCATGAAACTTCTACATTTTCTTTCAGTTGCTGCGTTGTTTTTCACTATGCAGGTTTGCGCACAAACCACCCGGCAAGTAACTGGTTTGGTAAAGGATTCAACAGGAGCAACACTGCCCTGGGCAACGGTTAAATTATTAACAGATAAAGACAGTTCAGTTGTGGCTACTAATTCGAGCGGCAGATTTAGTTTCCCTTCGGTATCAGTTAATCAGTTCAGCCTGGTGGTTTCTTCTTTAGGTTATGAGGGTGTTAAACGGCGGTACAATCTTGCTCCTGGCAGTACTACAGCTGAATTAGATCCAATCATCTTAAAAAATGATCCCATTACACTTCAGGGTGTTACAGTCACTAATGTTAATGCAATTAAAATAAAGGAGGATACCATTGAATATAATGCAGCGGCATACAAAGTGCGGGAAGGAGCAGTAATAGAAGACGCTATCAAGAAAATGCCTGGTTTGGAAATAAGTAATGATGGTAACATCACCGCACAGGGCAAACAAGTAAACAAAGTGCGGCTCAACGGAAAAGATTATATGGCAGGTGATGTCAAAAGTCTTACCCGCAACTTGCCTGCAAATCTGGTGCAGAATGTACAGGTTATAAACGACTATGGCGATCAAGCCAATATTACGGGCATCAAAATCGGTGACCCGCAAAAGGTATTAAACATCAATATCAAGAAAGATAAAAATCATGGCTACTTTGGACAGGGAACTGTGGGCATTGGTCGCGATGCTATTCAGGAAAGAGACGGGACAAAAAATGGTCGTCGCTATGTCGCTTCAACAAATGTATTTAATTTCCAGGGCAAGCGCCAGATAACCCTCTCAGGTGACTTCAACAATACTAATACAAGCCTGTTTACCTTTACCGGCGGAGACCGTCCGAACGTGTTTGGTCCCGATCCAAAGGATATTACTACCGCACGTTCATTAGGCTTTAACTATCGTGATGATTGGAGCAAAAAGGTAAAAGTTTACGGAAGCTATAGTCTTGCCGACAACTCGGTATACACCACTTCAAAAACGGTACAAAATAACATATCAGGGCAGTTATCCTCAATCCAGAACAGCAGTAGCACCGAGAATGCCCAGAATCTTAACCACCGTTTTAAATTCAATATAGAATACAAACCGGATACAATGAACTACTTTAAGTTCATCCCCACATTTTCTTACAGCGGAGTGGATATCGATCAAACTTTTGTAAGTAAACTACAAGCCCAAAATGTCGACAATACTTTGATTTCAGATTACACAAGACGCCTATTGTCACACGCTGAGGCGCCAAACTTTGGCATCAGCGCATTGTACAATCATCGGTTCCAGAAGCATGGGCGAAATTTTAGTGTATTGGTAACCAGCGGCACAACAACAAATAAGCAGTACCAGAATCCTGTCTACAATTATCTTGCAGGCAATGCCAATGCGCCTGTGAATCAGATGATCAATACCAACCGCCGTACCGACAGTGCCGGTCTTTCATTGTCATACCTGGAGCCGATCGGTAAAAAATCATACCTGGAGTTCAGTTATCAGTATCACAACTCACAAACAGTGGCCGACAGGCTTACCGACACGGTTACTAATGCTGGCGATATTAATCGCGATCCGGACTTGAGTAACGACTACAGTTTTAATTTCATTACCAATAATTTTAGGGTAAACTACCAGATAATAGACCAGAAATACAACTTTACATTAGGTTTGGCAGCGCAACCAACCTTGCTGAAAGGCTCATCGTCAGTCACTGTCCGTACACACAAAACCATATATAACTTCTCACCCGTGCTGCATTATGTGTATAACTTCTCCGAGCTTCAGGCATTGGCTTTTGACTACCAGGGAGCAAGCAATTCACCAGCTTATCATCAATTACAGCCGGTTATTGACTTTTCAGAATCCAGCTACCCGATGCAAGGGAATCCAGATCTGCTGCCCGAATACAACAACAGTTTTCAGGTCAGGTATAACAAGTTCGGCGACGGAACGGGCAAAACGTTTTTCGTAAATCTAAGTTTTACTCAAACTGACCACAAGATTGTAGCGAACACCGTTACTTATCCCCACAATTATACAGCAGATCCACGACTTGCCGGGGCAATATTAACGAAATATCAAAATGCTTCGGGGTTTTATAATGCAACAGCCTATTATGCGTTTGCCAAGCCTTGGGCCAAACGCAAATACAGTTTATTCTTTAATGGCAAAGTCACTTATAACAACAATATTTCTTACCTCACTAATGTTCTCGATCCACTCGGTATTAATCAAACTATTCAAAAGAATATGGCTAAAAATCTGGTACTTTCCCAAGGAGTACGTTTCAGAGTGGATATTCCCGACGTTTTAGATGCAGAGGCGAATGCCAATTACAGTATTAATCGCTCTCAAAATTCTGTCCCAGATGCGTATAGTGATAATAATTTTCAAACCATCACCCTTGGCACCAATGGCAATCTCTATTTCTTCAAAAGCTGGACGCTAAATTATAACTACAGTAAGGCAATTTACGAAGGTTATAATGGTGCCACCAACCCAAATGTCTTGAATACTTACATAGAGCGACGCTTTCTAAAGAATAATGTGGGCACCCTGCGCTTTTCCGTGTACGACGCATTTAACGAAAATACAGGTTTTACCTCAACGCAAAATGCATATGCGATTACCCAAAGTAACGTGAACCGATTAGGACGCTATTACCTGTTCACCTTTACGCTGAGATTGCAGAAGTTTGCAGGTCGTCCTCCCAGAGGCATGCCAGGTGGCCCGGGTGGGGGTGGTTAACGTCCCCCCAATGGTTTTACCAAATTTAAAAACCTTTCATTACCAGCTTTTGCTGTTTTTGAATCATACTCAATGCTCTCTGTGATTAAGTCAGAATCATAAGCGACTCTGGCTTTTCCTTCAGGTACAAAAATGCCTGTACCACCTTTGCTGTTATCAATGTTTATTATACCGATAGTATAATTTTTAATGTTGTTGCCTTCCTTTACACCCGAAATTATAGTAGCAAATATGGCCGAGTAAGAGCCATAAGTAGATTTAACCTTCCCATAAATGGTAAAATTATTTCCCGAACCAGATATAGCAGTCACAATACTTGTATCTCTTAACGTTAATACGTGCTCTCCAATTAAGCTTATACCAAAATCATCATTGTGCTGGTCAAAAAATTTTACTTTTGAACTCAGAAATGCATTACCGGGTTTGTCTCCTGGTATGTTCGATACTTTTAGAATTAATGGAGATACATAAAAAGCGCCTTCCATATTAGGTGGGGTTGTACCTTCGTTTACAGGAAAATTTAATGTTTTCAGGGTATCTAAGTATTGCTGTGGAATTACATCCTCAATCTTGTTTTTAAGAATTTCTTCGTTTGATGGTCCATCTTTACCCTTTTTACAGGATGCAAGATAAGAGATGCTTATTATTGCCAATATCAAAATTGAAGTATTTTTCATCAGTATTGTCTTTTACTTTTTAATTTTAATTGATATTTGGCCGTCTTCTAAGGCTTCAATATTTTTTTCGGTAAATATGTCGGGATTGGTCTTTTGTAAGGCGATCAGCAAATCTTCTGTTGTACCACTATGTTCCAAACTAATGGTTGAGCCGGATGTACTAAATTTCATTTTTGAACTGAGCACACCTTTAGTATTCTCCGCTTTTTCATTAATGCTTTTTAGAGTGGCAAAATCTACACCGATAATATTTACAATAGTTTTGGTTTCAGCTACAACTTCTTCAGCACTTTTCTTTTTGCCAAAGAAGCTACTTAGTTTACCACCGGTTTTTCCAGCTCTGTCAGCTTGTTTTCCAGCCTTATCTGCCTTATCAAGTGTGCGGTCTATTTTGTCTAAAATGCCTTGTGCATTCGCAGAAGCTACACCAAATAATATCATGGTGAAACAAATAATTCCAAATTTTTTCATAACGGTAATTTTTAAGATGTACCCAAAGTGACTAATTATTGCTTTTTCAAACAATAGACAGATATTTGTATTTTTTTCTACTGGTTTACCCGTATTTTTATCACTAGGTTATCTTGCAAACTTTCCATACCATTTCCTTTAATGAAAAAATAGAGCTATCACTTTATAATGAGACCGTTAAAGGTGATAACCAGTTATTTCCATATTTATTAGTACCAATTATATGTGGGTCAAAATATTAACTAATTTGTTAAAAGGATCGCGTACAAAGAATCTACGAACACCCCATGGCTCATCAACCGGACCATATTCAATTGATATTCCAAAATCTTTCATTCGCTTAAGCGCCTCATCAATATCATCAACCTCTATAGATAAATCAGGTACTGCTGTGCCTGAACCACCCTCAGTAGCAAAACTGATCTGAATTGTTTGATGCTCATTAGACCCATAGGTCTTAATCCAGCCATGATCCATCAATAAATCAAGTCCAAGTATGACTTGATAGAATTGTTTCGCCGCATCTATATTTTGTGCGGATATGTCTACAACGATTCTTTTAACTTTCATAGATTTTTAGTAATAAATCATTACCGATATTTTCTTCATGATAACGGGAATTTCTCCATGATGACAAGATTGACTGCAAATAAAAGAAAATAATGAGCACATGTTGTAAAATTTCTGAGTTTACAGGTAAGGAGAGCATTTCACGTAAATCCGATAAATACATAGAATGTTTATCTTTATGTCAAAAGCCACCTGTTATGGACTCAATAGATGCCTTTATCAAAGCCAGTGTGTGGTACGGTTCAACAGATGAAGCGGAAGCCCTGCTAGTTTCTTTTCCCGCTATTGCCGAAAGCAGCATTTATACAGCTGCATTGCTTGGAAACGAAGCCGCCGTGAGGCGATTTTTGGCTAATGACCCTTCTCTTGCCTTCACTAAGGGGGGGACATTAGGTTGGGATGCATTAACCTATCTCTGTTTCTCGCGATTTTTGCGTCGTCTTCCTTCAGGACCTTTCGTCTCGACCGCTCAAACGCTAATTAGTGCCGGAGCCGATGTAAATACAGGTTTCTTTGATGATCAGCATACACCTCATACAGAATGGGAAAGCGTTCTATACGGGGCTTCTGGGGTAGCATTCCATCCGGAATTGACCCGGTTGCTGCTCAACAACGGCGCAGATCCTAACGACAATGAAGTACCTTATCATTCACCCGAAAGTTATGACAACCGCGCCTTCCAGCTATTGCTAGATAGTGGTAAGATGACTGCAGATTCCCTGGCTACTATGTTGCTGCGTAAGTGTGATATACATGATACCGAAGGCATCCGCCTGGCGCTGCAGAGTGGGGCAGATCCTAATCGTTTAACCATCTGGGGTGTTACAGCACTGCACCAGGCGATCTTACGCGACAATCAGTTACAAAACATATTGATGATACTGGAACATGGTGCTAATCCTGGATTGCAAAGCCAGAAGGACGGCAGATCTGCCATAGTAATGGCAGCGCAAAGGGGCAGGGCAGACGTTTTGCAGTTGTTCCGGGATTACGGATTTGACATATCCTTGCAAGGAATGGACGAACTGGCCAGAGCTTGTGCGATGGATGAATCTGCAACCGGAATTTTATCGACCGAGTATGGAGGTATGTTACTTGGAGGGTTTGCGGGAAATAACAACGCGGTAGGAATAGGCAGAATCCTGGCCTTGAATATTCAGGTAGATACACCTTATGTAAGTGGAGATGGTTATTTCGGAATTCCGAAAAATAGTACGGCATTGCAGATTGCAGCTTGGCGCGGAGCTCATGATGCAGTAAAAACGCTCATCAATAACGGAGCCGACGTAAATGCAAAAGACACTAACGGAAATACACCATTATCGCTCGCCATACGTGCCTGTACTGATTCCTATTGGATGGACGGTCGCAAACCTGATTCGATAGCAGCGTTGATTTCGGCCGGTGCAAAAAAGGAAGGCATTATTCTGCCTACCGGATATGATGAGGCAGACCGCTTATTCGATATCGAGACTAATAGTGATATCAGATAGTTTTATCTAGTTATTAGGTAAATTTGTAAACCAAAATAAGTTAAATAATGGAATACATACAGGTTAAAAAGGCTACTATTGATGATTTAAGTGCAACTCAGTGCATTGGCAGAGAAACTTTCTTTGAAACATTTGCCGATAGCAACACCAAGGAGGATATGGAAAAATATCTTGAAGACAGTTTTAATAATAGCCGGATGATAGCTGAATTGAGCAATCCAGATTCATTGTTTTACATTGCTTGGGAAGATGAGAACCCTGTTGGTTACCTAAAAGTAAACACTGGGACTGCACAAACAGAACAACAAGATCAAAAAGCTTTAGAAATTGAGCGCATATATGTAAAAAGTAGCCATCATGGTAAAAAGGTAGGTCAACTTCTTTATGAGAAAGCACTTGAGGTTGCTCAAGAACAGCGTAATTCCTATTTATGGCTAGGTGTCTGGGAAAAAAATCCACGAGCAATAAGGTTCTACGAAAAGAATGGATTTATTGCTTTTGATAAGCATATATTCAAAATGGGCAACGACGAGCAGTTAGATATTATGATGAAGAAAGAATTGTTATGATAAGTAGAAGTAAACATGAAATGATGCAATTGATTATGGATGTTGCAGCAAATAATCAAGACATAAGGGCAGTACTGTTAAATGGTTCACAGGCCAATCCAAACGTTGCAAAGGATATCTTTCAGGATTACGACATCATATATGTGGTTAATAGCCTTTCTCCATTTCTTCAGGATCATACCTGGATTGATGTTTTTGGAGAACGGATGATACTTCAAATGCCTGAAGATATGGAGCTTTATCCGCCATCACCTGAACTAGATGGGGCATTTTCCTATTTAATGCAATTTATGGATGGAAATCGGATTGACTTAATATTGGTTCCGATTGAAAATCTGCATCATTTCCTTGACGATAGCCTTAGCAAGGTATTATTGAATAAAGATGATATGCTTAGTTTAGCTTCGCTAGATCCCGCAAGTGATAAAAGTTACTTGGTAAATCGACCATCGGTTAGGGAATTTGGTGATTGTTGTAACGAGTTCTGGTATACCAATACAGGACTTGCAAAGGGTATTTGGCGAGAGCAGATTCCTCACACTCAGTACTTATTCTATAATGTTATTCAATCTGCATTAATACAAATGATAGATTGGCACATCGGTTTCCGCTATCAATTTTCAGTAAATCCAGGCAAATATGGGAAGTTTTATAAAGAATATCTTGAGCCAGAACTTTACGCAGAATTACTTGAAACCTACCCAACTGGCGATGTTAATGAAGCATGGAAAGCAGTGTTCTCTACTATTAAGCTTTTTCAAAAAGTAGCACAAAATGTTGCGAAGCAACTTGGAGCAAACTATCCTTTAAATGAACATGAACACATCATCGAATATTTACAGCACGTCAAACAGTTGCCTAAAAATGCTCAGCGCATATATTAAGGCTGGTCTATTTATTGCATTGAGGGTGATTCTTACATCTTATTCACTTTGTTGATTACCTTTTCAATTCTAGACCGCTTACTTTCTTTCTCAATACCATTTATTCTGGAGGTCAATGTTTTTACAAAAGCCGTCTTATTATCGCTGTTTACAACTTGTAATGCATTTTCTGCATACATTGGTAGCTGGTTGTCGGGGCTTTTCAGCAATTGTCCAATTAACAATGTGAATACATTTTCATTATATTCTTTAACGCCACAAAGTTTAATCATAATACCTACACAGTGGTCATTGGTGATGACTGAACCTTTGTCTGCAGTGGTTATTATTATATATTTCTTTCGGTTTAATTGTAGTGATCGCATTTAAAGCGGTCATCGCACCCCATTGCAAACGGTTATTCTTACTGTCTAACAGATCTATCAATTCCGAACTGAAATCGGCTATCATCTCGGGCTTCAATGTTCCGATCTCATAAATTACCTTTATGCAATCGTTCTGGATATCCTTGCTTTTATGATATAGGTTCTCAACCAACTCTATAACCGCTTCATTGTCGATGCTTTGTACAATAGCATTAGCCAGTTCCTGATTGGGTACTTCATCCCGTCTTCCCAATGAATGCGCTAATTTATCGATTATGTTGGTGTTCATTATTTCTATTAATTCTAATGCTTACTTATGGACAGGCCGAAGCAATGTTTATATGTTTTATTCATGCATGAATTTACTAAATTGAAACCATTTTGAAAGAAAAATAAAATACTAAGACACTAGTTTTTTTGACGCTATTCACCTCTAAGTTGTCGTTTTTACACCGCATCAAACTCTGAAATGCATTCCATCTTTGTATTGTCAATAAAATACTTTTATCATAATTACTAAAAATCAAATAAAATGAGAAAAATAACAGTATTGTCAATGATTTCACTGGATGGTGTTATGCAAGCACCAGGTGGACCGGGAGAAGACACATCAGGTGGCTTCAAATATGGTGGCTGGACCGCATCTTATGGTGATGAGCTTTTTGGCAAGATCATTCAGGAAGAGTTGAAACCAGCAGAATATCTTCTAGGCAGAAAAACATACGACATCTTTGCTTCGTACTGGCCTCATCACGCTGACTTTTGGCCAGGTATTAATGATGGCACCAAATACGTCCTGTCGCAGACCATGGAAAAATCAGATTGGAAAAACTCCTTATTTCTACACAATGTGGCAGATATTAAGAAACTCAAAAATTCAGAAGGTTCTGATATTCAGGTTTGGGGTAGTAGTGAGCTCGTTCAACTTTTGCTGGAGCATGATTTAGTGGACGAACTTCGTCTAAAAATTTATCCACTGACGCTTGGTAAAGGAAAAAAATTGTTCGACAGTGGCCCCATTCCGGCAGCATTTACATTAGTGGAGAGTTTGGCTACCTCAAGCGGAGTAATTATTGCCAGCTACAAACGTGCCGGTGAAGTCCAGACAGGCACTGTCGGTGCTTAATACAATATTGAATTGGCAAATAGCACTGTTTAGCATTTACCTGTTAGCCCTTGGATATTCTTTTTCTCTTCTGTTCAGTGTAAAACTGAAATCTTCATTCCCTGTAAATATGCGTTCATTATTATCCAGGAAAAACAAGATGTGATCGTCGCCTTTCAGCAGGTTAAGGGGGCGCGACCATCTATCGGAAGTTATCTGATAGATAATGCGTCCATCCTTTTTAGTTATGATTTTCCATGTGCCTTTCGACATAGTTTCCTTTTTGTATCCAATGCCGCCCATCAAAATATCCGAAGGTTTGCCTGTCGCTGGGTCAGTGTAAAAAAGCATATACCATTTCATTTTATTACAAGCAGCACTTTTATTCAATCCAAGAAGAGCAGAGAGTTCCTGACAGGGAGTTCTTCCTTCAAAGACCAGTGGGCTTTTAGTTTTGGTTAATTCAGCGTGGAAATTGAAATCATTCGATTCAACAGGATAAATATTATTTAAAGCATAACTGTAACCACCGTTTCCGGCAAGCATCCCATTATTACTGTCTACGAAATGTAACACATTCTTATTCAGTTCCATAATTGAAATGCTTTTGCCATTATGCTTCAGAATATAACAATTTCCAGACTTAGTTTGCGACCCTTCAAGTGACACGCGTTTTTCGTTTGAGAATCCGGGGGTAGAGGGCTGTGCCAACCCATACCGGCATTGAAGTTTAAATGTTCCCCCACTAATTTCCAGGTTCCAACGGATGAAATCCATTGAATCAGTTGGAGAAATGTCAATAAAATTCCGTAGTATAGCATGTGCCGGGGTACTGGCAACATATGTTTGTCCAGTTGCGTCTGGCAAAAAACAAGCAAAGGTCAAAAACAATAAAGAAAAAATGGTTTTCATATCAGTTTTTCTAATTTATTTCAAGCATTTATTATCTCACGTTCAGGTAATTACGGCATACACTAAGATAACTCATTATTCTGTTTGAATATAGTTTAATAGACTAACAGCGAAAAAAATAGATGAATCTAACGATGGCCATAAACCTGATAATACTATGTGGTAAAGGTAATTTTGTTAATCGAAACCTATTGATGTAATTATAGATATGCATTAACTTAGCAGAACTATGCCGACACAACAGACTGAAGAGAGAATTAAGTTTCTGAAAGAAAACATCGAACCATTAGAGAACAATGCATATGGATCTACCAGGTGTGCTACAAATGCCGACTTGCCTAAGCTTGGCGAATTTCTGCAAATGTTGGTTGAGGCCGAGCGTCCTTTTAACCCTACCTTAAAGGATGGTGAAATCTTCTATTACGACCTTAAGACACTAATAGAGGATGAAAAAACAGTAGTTCTAGTGATTGAGTTTAATGCTGAAATCGTTGGTTGTGGTTACGCCCAAATCCGATCAGCAAAAGCTTACGAACGTCATGAACTCTTTGGTTATCTGGGCTTCATGTTCGTAAAGCCCGAATTTAGAGGAAAAGGAATCAATAAGCTATTGATAAACGATCTTAAGCAATGGGTTTTATCAAAAGGAATAGCTGAGCTGCGTCTTGATGTATACCACGACAATGATGCAGCTGTGAAGGCATATGAAAAAGTAGGTTTTAAAAAATTACTTACAACAATGCGTTGTGATATCAGCTGATCGTTTTATTTTCAGCGTACAAAAACGAAGTTTTTCTTGTTGCAAAAAAAAAATACGTGCTCATATGGTCGATGAAATGCTGTTAAAATATGGATTGACTAATGAATCTAGTATTCTGTCTATACTGGACGATTTCGGAGATGAGGGAGAAGTCAGAGAATATTGCTGGCAAGTATTACGAACTTATCCTGATCTAAAAAAAGAAGATTGGATTATTGGAATAGAAGGAGGAGATTATATTTATAGTTTTAATGGTAACTACATTTTTATTACCGACGATATCTGGAGTTTCAACCTGATCGCCTGTCAGCCAGTATTGGATGTGCTCGTAGAAAAAATAAAAAGCTTAAGATAGGCTGTATTATTATTAGCTTTTTTTTACAAATTGCGATTTCACACACAATGAATGAGAACTAACCTAAATAACGAGCTGGCCACCAAGCCGCACTATCCCATATTAGACGGCCTTCGAGGTGTTGCAGCCATAATTGTTGTAACTTTCCATCTGGCCGAACCATTTTCAACAAGTAATTTAGATAAATTCGTAAATCACGGATACCTGGCTGTCGACTTTTTCTTTCTATTATCCGGTTTCGTGATGGGCTATGCTTACGACGATCGGTGGCATAAAATGACAGAGGGCAGTTTTTTCAAACGCCGTATCATACGTCTTCAGCCAATGGTGATTTTGGGGATGACCCTCGGCGCTATCGGATTCTATTTTACAGATTCTACGCTATGGCCGCTCATTCATACCATTCCTATCTGGAAAATGCTACTGGTACTGCTCATCGGTTATACCATCCTGCCCATACCATTATCGCTTGATATACGTGGCTGGCAGGAGATGCACCCTATGAATAGCGTAGGGTGGTCATTGTTTTTTGAATACATCGCCAATATTCTTTATGCTGTCTGGATCAGAAAATTTTCTAAAACAGCGTTAAGTATTTTAGTAGGTATCTCTGCTATTGCACTTGTACACCTGGCAATCACAAACGGCGACGTTAGTGGCGGCTGGACACTGAATGTGGAACAGGTTCGTATCGGACTAACGCGTGTCATGTATCCTTTCTTTGCCGGTCTGTTGCTTTCGCGTGTAGCCAAGCCGACCCGTATTAAAAATGCCTTTTTATGGTGCAGCCTTTTAGTAGCAATAGTACTTCATATGCCCCGCATTGGTGGTACTGAGCAGGTTTGGATGAACGGAGTTTATGACTCTATTTGCATTATCATCGTATTCCCGCTTATCGTATACCTTGGTGCCAGTGGTCTGATGCAAAGTCAAAGAGAGAACAGGGTCTGCAAATTTTTAGGTGATATATCTTACCCGCTTTACATGGTGCATTACCCGATTGTCTACTTTTACGTCGCCTGGATCAGTAATAACAAAGGTATAACGATAGCACAGGCTTGGCCTTATGCGTTACTCATCTTAATAGGCAGCATTATTTTAGCATATGCTGCATTGAAATGGTATGATGAGCCGGTTCGCAAATGGTTGCGAAACAAGCTTGCGTAGAATTGGATGCGATTAAACTAACCCTTATACCTTTTAACAGCTAAGGCATACGCTACATCAAGATAACTTTTTAATCCAGGCAAGCTATCCTTGGCAGGATTCACGATACATAACCAATACATTGCTCCGTAAAAGGGGTGAGGCATCACTATGTTCTCTGCCGTAAAATCTATACCTGAGTCTACATACGCGCCAATACCTTTCTTTAACGCTATACCGTCAAAAGTGCTTACAAATAAAGTCTTGTCAATACCAATATTTAGTCGAAAGAAACCCTCTCTATTCAACTGAGATACACTATCAAAATCATTGTCACTGGTAACTATAGTTGCAAATGGCATCATCTTCTCCTGATCATACATAAAGAAAAGGTCACCATTTGCTTCTGTAATGTTTACGTTTTTAAAATTAGATAAGATATATGCAATAATTTCCTTGATGGTCATAATCAATTATGGTTGTAGTTAAATTGTAAATGTCTGCCGCTAACTTTACATTTGCAAGTAGTTACCTCTTTGTACAATAGTAACAAAAAGTAAAGTTTTATTGATTTACAGTGTTTTAAAATTTCAATGCAGGAAAATAAAATTGAGATCTGTCCATTTCAAGAAGCAATGGATTTGATATCGGGTAAATGGACCATGACGATCATCAATACATTGATGGCCGGTAAAATGAGGTTTAAGGTATTGGAAAGGTCAATCCCCGGTATAACTACACGTATGCTGGTCAAAGAGCTCAAACAATTGGAAAAAACAGGAGTTCTGATCAGAACCGCCTATGCAACAGTACCTCCAACTGTGGAGTATGCACTGAGTGAAAAAGGAATTTCATTGACACCTGTTCTTGTTGCTGTGCAGGAATGGGCGTTAAATAACATACATGCCAATAATATTTAAATTATGCTGAGTTTAATTTCTTCAATTTGTTTAATATCTCTCGGTATAATGGCAAAGTATTCAACCAACAACCACGGCTGGCAGGAGATCTTGATGAAAAGCCATTTTTATTAAATCCTGAAACAACCATACAAATATGTCTGCATATAAACGTCGCGATTTCTTAAAACTCTCTTCTTTATCGGCCTTGCCGCTTATTGGGTCCGCAATTATGCCAATAAATACATTTGCTGCAGAACAACCAAGACCATCAATAGATAGCGAAGCAGTTTATTTTATTAACGATGGGATTTTTTATCGACCAGAAGATTTTATCAATAAGCTACAAGAGATAAATACTGCTAATCCAATCGAAAGAGATAGTTATGCTGATGGTGGAACCATCGAAAAGCTTTTAAAGAAATTTGTAGAAATTACAGGAAAAGAAGCCGCTGTTTATTTGCCAACAGGAACATTAGCAAACCAGCTCGCGATTAGTACTTTATGTGGAAGCAATACCAAAGCATTTGTACAAGAAACCAGTCATGTTTATCGGGATGAAGGAGATGCTGCCCAAACCCTGTTTAACAAAAGATTAATTCCCTTAGCAGTAGGAAAGGCACATTTCACATTAGAAGAACTAAAAAAAGCAATCAAATACCATAAAGATGGAGAAGCATTTGTTGGCGAAGTTGGAGCAGTATCTATAGAAACACCAGTAAGAAGGTGCGACAACCAGGCTTTTCCTTTAGAAGAAATAAAAAAGATTTCGGCCTATTGTAAGGAGCAAGGTTATAAAATGCACCTTGATGGCGCTAGGTTACACATGGCAACCGCATTTACAAATGCAACAGTTAAAGAATATGCAGAGTATTTTGATACAGTTTATATGTGTTTGTATAAGTATTTGGGTGCAACCGGTGGTGCTATTTTATGTGGAGATAAAGTTGTGATTGACCAAATGCATCATCTTATTAAAATTCATGGAGGCGGAATTTTCACCAATTGGCTCAGCGCATCTATCGCTTTACATCATTTAAACACTATCGATGAGGTGATGGAAAAAATTAAAATAAAATCGGCCAGCCTTTTTAAACAGTTTGAACAACTAAAAGGCATCACAATTAATCAGGTACCGAACGGTACAAACCAATTTAATGTATCAATAGCTAGCGGAATTGACCCTGTTAAACTAAATAAAAGGTTAAGAGGGGAGCATAACATTGTCTTCGGCCAGCCCAGAGAAGATGGTTTTGTAAAAATTAAAGTAAATCCAACATTGTTGAGAAGAGATAATCAGCAAATTATCAACTCCTTTAAAGAAGCGATCGCATTTGCGAAAGTGTAAATTTTTGAAAGAGATTTTTCTATTACATGTTTTTTTCTAATCTCTTGAAGGTATTAAGGTAAAACGGCCCTTCAACTTTAAAAAAGGCTTTTCAAAGTATCTGTAAGACAATGTTGCTAATATGGTCGTCGAGATGAAAGCAATAACAAACCCCACGTCGTTTTTCCATTCAGATAAACCTATACCTTCACTAAAGGTTGCTAACTCATTTTTGAAAATACTAAAAACGATCCAATATATAGTGATATGGAAAACATACATGCCGTATGAAATGCGACCAAGATAAGCTAATTTAGAGGGCATGTACCTTACTGGTGCTCCATATAGCGATAAAAACATTGCTATAACCCCAATAAGTATCAAAAGCCATCCAATAATTGATTGTGGAATTGTAGCGAGGTGAGGGGAATCTGCATTAATTTCACAAACCATCGATGCAACTAACCAGCATAGTATGCCTGCTATGAATAAACCAATACGGAGGGCTGCATTCCATTTAGGCTCCCAGCCCTTAAAATAAGCAGAGAGCAGTATTCCTGCAGCAAAAAACTGAAATTGTACAAAGCTATTTGTCCATTGACCACTAAATCCGGTTGTTGGTCTTTGAGCATAATAAATTATCGTGGCATAAGCAATAACAATTGAAAAAAATGAGAAAATCTTTAATCCCTTTTTTCCGGTAAAGAATAACACTAATGGAAGCAAAATATAAAGTTGCTCTTCTACAGATACACTCCATAAAGGATTTATACAATACGATTGCCACTCCTTAAATGTTATATACCAATTCCCGGAAAATAACGTGAATGCCAATTGTGCTTTTCCCGGAATAACAGTTCCAAAAAAATCTGTAGTAGAGGTTAGCAACACCATACCAAAAAAGAACGTAAAATATAGGGGCCAAATCCGTAAAATACGTCTAATGTAAAATGATTTGATATTTATCTTTCCAAAATGAGCATCTTCTCTTGTCAGTAATTCTGTGATTAAAAATGCGCTTAGGAAGAAAAAAAGCGGCACACCGTAGTTGCCGATTAAACTTAAATGATACCCCCAATAATATTCATTTACGTCAATGGGCGCTAAATCTAATCGATGAACAAAGAAAACAAAAAGAAATGCACAAAAACGAAGTACGTCTAATTCAGGCTTATAATAACGGTTTATTTCCACGTGTAATTTTTAATGAACTAACTTAATCTACTTTTTCGTACTTATAAACCTGCATCTTTCCACTAGCTTTATAGATGCTATCCTGTTGTTTATCTTTACGGTATTCGGTTAAAATAACATAGTCTGAACTTACCAGGATTGCCACCCGATTTTCTCCAATCTTTCCATCTCTCGAATAAAATAGGGAGGGTTCCTCCTTTATCACCGGTGCTCTGTATAAATCTCTTTTCCACTTATAAAGGTTAGTGTCGTCATCACTAAATTTATTTTTTTTACAGCCCAATGCTACAATTAGTAGCAACAGAATCAAAAAGTTCTTTGCCATGTTATTCCTTTCTTGAAAAGAATAAAAATAAATCTTCTGGAAGCTATAAAGCGTAACAAAATCATTACCTAAAACACTGCTGATGGTTGTGAGGTGTAATAACCAATTAAATAATCCGTTTTTTATTTATCAACCACATATACAAGTATGATACACAAAAAAACTTTCATCGTTGGCTTACTCACCAGTCTTGGTGTATGTTCATACGCCTTTTCGCAAACAAAAAGTAAGGCTGTAATTGACACCGAATTAAGCAGCAGCCGTAAAAAAATAGATTCTTTAGACAAATTGCTCATAGAGGTACTAGGCAGTCGCCAGCGTGTTGTTAGAGAAATTGGAATCTATAAAAAGAACAATAACATTCCGCCACTACAAGCAGACCGTTTTAAACAGGTGCTCAACAAAACCATAACAGTTGGAACAAAAGAGGGTTTGTCTCCTGAATTCATCACCGAAATAATGAATGCAATCCATAAGGAAAGTCTACGTTTAGAGCAATAAATATTCTAAAATATTTACTATCAATTCATACTCCGGTACTCATTAGGTGTATTTCCAACCCGCTTTTTGAACAGTCTGATAAAATGCTGTGGGTATTTAAATCCAAGTTCGTAGGCAATCTCGTTTACCGTTTTACTGCTATCAAATATCTTATTCTTGGCTACATCAATAATCTTTGCCTGGATGTATTCCTGTGCCGATTTACCGGTTTCTTTTTTAATCAGGTCTCCAAAATAATTTGCCGAAAAGTGAAGCTCCTCTGCACAATACGCCACCGAAGGCAGGCCAATTGAATAAGGTTTTTCTGATTTGAAATAGCCATTCAGCAATTCTTCAAAACTCTCCAGAACACCTTTATTTACTGTATCTCGTGTAATAAACTGGCGGTCATAAAAACGGTCGCAATAGTTTAGCAACAACTCAATATTAGAGGCGATAAGCTTTTTACTGTGCTTATCAATAGATTGCTGAAGCTCTGAATTAATCTTGGCAAATAAATCCAGTACAAGCTGGCGTTCCTTTGACGACAGATGCAGTGCCTCACTTGTGTGGTAACTAAAGAAATTATACTCACTCAAGCTTTTAGCGAGTGAAGTACCGCGAATCAGATCAGGATGAAATACTAGACCATGACCTACCGGCTGGTAGTAATCTATTTTATTCTCTACATCAATAGTCTGCCCTGGCGAGATAAAAACCAATGTCCCTGCCTGGTAGTCATAATTATGGCGTCCATACTTCAAATCGCCACATTTAACATCTTTAAGAAAAACACAATAAAGCTCAAAGTTCATTTTAGAGCCTGTTCTTTGCTTTGCTTTTGAAAAATCGAGCACACTAACCAACGGGTGCAGCGTCTCGTGGTTATTAAAAGCATTGTATTCACTAATTGTCTCAAAATTAAATTCCTTTTCCATGGCTTATTGTCTTTGCTATACAAACTTACGCAATTCAAAGGTGTTATAATTATAGCCTGCATGCCATCAGTAATATTGGTAGTAAAAGCAGGAATCTATCTACCGCCCGTCTTAGTTATTGGGCGGATATTTGTATCGTCAACAAAATTAATCATGGAGTTTTCAAATATGGAATCAGTTAAATTAAACAACGGAGTAGAAATGCCCCTATTAGGATTTGGGGTATTTCAGGTAACAGACCAGGCAGAATGTGAACGCAGCGTGCTGGACGCTATCGACACAGGATACCGTTTAATTGATACGGCCGCCTCTTATATGAACGAGGAAGCGGTTGGAAGGGCAATTAAAAACAGCAATGTAACAAGAGAAGAGTTGTTTATAACCACAAAGCTTTGGATACAATCAGACGGGTACACTGGAACTAAAAAGGCGTTTGATGCATCATTAAAAAAGCTTCAGCTAGATTATCTAGATCTTTATCTTATCCATCAGCCTTTTGGCGATGTGTATGGCGAGTGGCGAGCGATGGAAGAACTTTATGCAGCAGGAAAGATTCGCGCCATCGGTGTAAGTAACTTTCAGCCTGACAGGCTTATGGACTTAATTGTCCACAATGAAATTGTTCCTGCCGTTAATCAAATTGAAACGCATCCTTTTCATCAGCAACTCGATACACACAATTTTTTAAAAGAAAACAATATACAGATTGAATCGTGGGGGCCATTTGCAGAAGGAAAAAACGGCATCTTTACAAATGAATTGCTGCTTGCAATTGCCAGTAAATACAACAAATCAGTTGCCCAGGTAATTCTCCGCTGGCTTACTCAACGCGGTGTGGTAGCTATTCCAAAATCAGTACGTAAAGAACGGATGGCAGAGAACTTTGACATTTTTGATTTTAAGCTGGCTGATGAGGACATGGAATCCATTAAAATCTTGGATACCAATAGCAGCAGCTTTTTCGACCACCGCGATCCGGCCATGGTAAAATGGCTGGGCGAAAGAAAATTTAATTAGCATTTATAATTTATAAACCCTAAAAACAATATCATGAGAATCTCAATTATCGGACTATTTTTCTTAATCATTAGCGTATCATCGGCAAGCGCACAAACAAAGGCTAGTCCTACAAAAGCAGAACAAGAAGTTCTTGATCTCTCGAAAGCGAAATGGCTTTGGATGGCCGATAAAAAATTAGATACACTTAATGACCTTTTTCTTGATAAATCTGTTTTTGTTCATATGAGTGGCAGCTCAGACAAAGCCCGTGAAATGGATGTTATTAAAAGTGGAATGATCTGGTACAAACACGCCGAAATTTATTCAGCCAATGTAAATATCTTTGGCAATACAGCAATCCTGTTAAACGACATCGATTTGGTAGCAGTAGTTGGCGGAAACGAAGTTACCAATGCTTTTATGGTAACTGAAGTATATCTAAAAGAGAACGGCAAATGGAAAATGGGTTCACTAACGTTCTCACATTTAAGGAGGCCAGTTAAGCTCAATAACAATAAATAATCTGTAATACCAACAAATGAAAAAATTAAAATATTCAGTAGTTGCAAGTATAATGATATCGACACAGTTGCCCGTTGCTGCTCAGCAAAAAGCACAACAAAAACCGCTCATTATTGCAGAACAAGGCAGTTTTTTAGTTGGCGGTACAAAAACAACGCAGTCTGGTACATTCGATTTAAACGATGCACTAAAACCTACCGGGCAGACCTTTCATGGCGATCATGCTTATGCCTTTTACCAAATTCCGGTAAAAGCCCATAAATATCCCCTGGTTTTCCTGCACGGAGCCGGACAATCTAAAAAAACCTGGGAAACCACGCCTGATGGAAGGGAAGGCTTTCAAAACATTTTTTTAAGACGAGGTTACAGCGTCTATCTGCTCGATCAGCCAAGACGTGGCGAGGCAGGAAAGAGTTCTGTTCCTGCAACCGTTGCCCCAACCGCCGATGAACAGTTTTGGTTTACACAATTCAGGATAGGCAATTATCCTGAATATTTCCCGGGAGTACAGTTTCCTAAGGATTCAGCGTCACTAGAGCAGTTTTATAGGCAAATGACCCCAAATACCGGCGGTTTCGACCGCAATGTTATTGCTGATGGAGTTTCCGGGTTATTTGATAAAATTGGCGGGGGTATTTTGATAACACATTCTCAGGGTGGTGGCCCGGGTTGGAGCACAGCTATTAAAAATGAAAAGGTAAAAGCGATAGTTGCTTATGAGCCGTACAGCGGTTTTGTTTTTCCGAAAGGAGAATTACCAGAACCCATAAAATCAGCGGGTCTTTTTGGTGAACTCAAAGGCGCAGAAATACCATTATCCGATTTCAATAAACTAACAAAAATTCCCATAGTAGTCTATTATGGCGATAACATTGCAGATGAACCTACCAG